>DATLNN010000179.1:0-3716 GCA_035536695.1 Pyrinomonadaceae bacterium
GCTCGGCAGACGCAGAAAAAGCATTCGACCGCGGCATGGCGGCAATTCGAGAGAACAAGAACGAGGATGCGATAGCCATCTTTAAGGACATCGTCGCGAAGGACCCCAAGGATCATCTGGCCTGGACGATGCTGGGGACCATCTATTATTCGGACAAGAAATATGACGATGCATCCCCGGCCTTTATTAAGGCGTTAGAACTCAAACCGGATTTCACGCTAGCCCGTGTAAATATGGGAAAGATGGAGATCAGCCAGAAGAACTACGAAAAGGCGGTTGAGAGCCTGACCAAGGCGGTCGAGCTCGAACCCAAGTCCGCCGATGCGAATCACTATCTCGGTGAAGCGTATCTGCAGATGAAAAAAGGGTCGCTGGCCGTCGGTTTTCTTAATAAGGCTCTCGAGATTGCTCCGGTACAAAAGGCTGACATCCATTTGCGGCTTGCGGCACTCTACAACGCCGCAAACCTTAAGGACCGGGCCGCGGCCGAATATAAGGCCTTTATCGCCAAGGTGCCGAATCATGCCGACAAGAGTAAGTTTGAGCAATACATAAAAGACAACACCCCGAAGTAAGGTTTGCAGCAATTCCGATCCAGGGTAGACCTAACCCAGCCACTGCCGAGCTTGAAAAAAAGGCCGCGGGCTCGAAACCCGCGGCCTTACCATTTCTAAATCCTCCGACTTAGAACGAATACCGGATCCCAAACTGCATCCTTCTGGGATTACCTTGAATTCCATTAAAGATCTTCCCGAAGGTCGGCGACGCAGTCGCTGTTTCGGGATCTTCCGGCAAGCCATAGGCTGCTACTGAGAAATTCCCCGCCGCGAGGTGCTGCCTGTTTAGGACATTGAACACTTCCCAACGGAACTGAAGCTTGTGATTTTCGCTCCAGGGCATGTCAAACCCCTTCGATAAGCCCATGTCCAGCGTCGAGTATCCCGGCAGCCTGAAGTTGTTGCGTTCGCCGGTCTCTCCAGGCCTGGCATTGCGGAACGAATTCAGGGCGGCCTGCGGGTCAGTGAACAGGTTCTGTGTCGAACGAACGAGTTGGCCGGTCAGCGGCCTGATTCGGACGCCGTTTGACTGGACGTTCCAGTTCGTAGCCCATATCGCTCCGTCATATGGATTCGAGAGCGGCTGTCCGCTGTTCCAGCGATAGATGCCGCGAAGCGACCATCCTCCGATAAAGGCATTGGCAAGACGGCCGATATCGCCAAAGAATTTCTTGCCCCGGCCGAGCGGGAAGTCAAACAGGAAGTTGGCATTGATAACATGGCGCGTATCAAAATCCGAAAACGCATAGCTGTCGCGCTGGCGAAGCGGATTGAGCAGGAACTGCCCGCCATATGAGCCGTCCGTTTGAAGGCCCGACACGTCGTCCTTCGAGTTGGACAGCGTGTAGTTAAAGTCGTAGCTCAGCGTTGAACCCAGCCTCTGCCGGAACGACAGTGAAAGCCCGTGATAGTCCGAATTGGCAAACGTGCCAAACGACGAAAATGCCGCATATTGCGGGTGATAGAACATGTTCGGGAAACGCCCCGGGTTGCCGGACAGGCCGAACTCGGTCGCGTCGTCGATGATCAGCTGAATAAAGGTATAATCCCTGATCGCAAAACCATCGTCGGCAAAGAGAGCGTAGACTGCCTGCGTGTTGTTGAGAGCGCCGAAATCGAAATCGGCGTTGAGAACCGTTCTCGCGTTCGGGAACAAGTTCTCGAAGTACGGTATTGCGGCTAAACCGGTAATAGGCGTGCCACGACGCTGTGCGTCGACAAGCATTCCTGCAGCGGTGTACCAGTCCAGGCCTGATGCCGGGTCGACGAGATTATTGAGCGCCATAATATCGCGCGAACCGAACAGGTTCCTGGCAGCGCGCCCGATATACGAGGCCTCAAAATACGATCCTTTAGGTAGTTGTCTCCCGTATGACAGATTCCAGCTGTAATGGATCGGCGAAACGATCGTCGCGTCGAGCGACGACTCGATGCGGGTCAGTTCGTCTGCCGGCGTCGAAAAACGCTGAGCAGGTGCCGGAATGCCCGGCAGCGCCCGAATGTTCTGGTTAAAGCCTGTGAAGAGCGGCCCCGGCCGATCCGTCACGTTGAATGTGTTTGCTGAAATGCTCGTGCTGCTGGTGAACCCGATCGTCGAAAGCCCGTCGAAACTCACCGCTAACTGGCCGCCGAAGTAGTCGTTGGAGATACCAAATCCACCGCGGATGACAGAATCGCCCTCTTTACCGAACAGGAAGCGGCCTACTTTACCGCCAAAGTTCGGTGTCCAGGCTGCCGCGATCCGGGGCTGGAAATTGTTCTTGTCCATTTCGTAGAAGCCGGGGCCATCGTTGGCCGGGCCGCCTCTTACAAATTGAATAAGATCGTTCAGCGGAATGCCCTGTGCCGCCGACGCGCGTCGGCGCTCAAAGAAATCTCCCAACGGCTCGCTTGGCACGACCTGGAATCCATTCTTCTCGTAGACCGGACGGCTAAGGGCGTATCGAAGCCCCAGCGTCAAAGTCAATGTCCGATGCGCCTTCCATACGTCCTGGACGTAAGAGTCGTACTCTTCCGTTGCAAAAACCCGTCGCGACGGAGTGCCGGCCGGCAAAACGCTTCCGTCCAGATCGAACGTAAAGTTTCCAGCATACTGTGAGAAACGCCCGATCAACGCGGTCGTGGCATCGCGTAACGACGTACCGCCTCCAGTGATGGTATAGCCGGCGGCTGTTATCCTCTGATTCACACTTGCACCAGACGCTGCATAAAACGACGGATTCGTTACCGCAGAGTCATACGCATTCGCAAACGTACTCCTCCGATTTCGAATAATTCGGACGTTACCGCCAAACTGCAGGGTGTGGTTTCCTTTGATCAACGTGAAATCGTCGGTGATGTTATGGACCGGTGTAACACGATCGAGCGTTCGCGCATATAGAAGCGGCGAAAAAACAAAGCGGAAACTAATGTTATTGCCGCTCGAATCGCCCTGGTTACTGAACGCCTGACGCGTCAAGCCGTACCGGAAATTGTTGATCTTATTATTTGAGATCGTCCAGTTGTGGCCAGCCACAAGGCCAGTCGGATGGCTCCAGACGGATGTCGCAGGAGTGTCCGGAAACGCAGATACGCCCGCCGTTTTATCAGACTGATAGTTTCCACGGAGAAAGAACTGGTGGCGGGATGTGGGGTTCCAGTCAAATTTAGCAATGTGCGTATTTAGCTTAACGGTCGTGGGGGCATTAAAGGTAAACCCGCCGGTATTTAGACCGTCGCCGAGGCTTGTACTGTTCGCCGGATACCTCCGCGCCGCATCGGCAAGCGCCGCCAGGGCTATCGGGTTGATTCCGACCTGATTGTAGATAGTCTGCAGCTCAGCCAGCCGGATGGCGCAATTACCTGCGACACAACTGGGGCCGGTGCCACGGAATCGGACCTCGCCCTGTCCGACGTGGGCCAAAGGAACAAGACGCGTAACCGGCGTTTCCTGCTGTTGAAACTGGCCCTCGTAGGAATAGAAGAAAAACAGCTTGTCCCTCTTGATCGGCCCGCCGATGGTACCTCCATAGACCTCTCGATCAAGACTTGGCCTTTCCAGCGAGAGACCAGTCGTGGGATTGATCGTCATGTTATTAAAAAAAGTATTGGCCGATCCAAGTGTCGGGCGATTGAAATAAAAGACCGAGCCTCGGAAATCATTAGTACCGCTCTTCGTAA
>DATLNN010000180.1:0-5251 GCA_035536695.1 Pyrinomonadaceae bacterium
CCCCGCAGCACGTATTCGACAACAATACTTTTAAGGAGATACAGGCGTGTCACAATGTATGGGCGTCGGGGCTTAGGACGGAACCGATCACGATACCTGCCGGCAGCCACTCTGAGATGATGGTCATCTGGTTCAAAAAAGGAATGGCCGCACCATTTTTTCCGTTTCCCATGAGCGAGATCACCGACAGCGTGGTGGACGCCGATCTGATCTGGGGCACCGATTTTGCGTTTTTGAGGGAGAGGCTGCTCTCAACAAAGGACATCTCTCTACGCTTCAAGCTTGTCGAGGATTTCCTGATCCGCGAATTCCATTCACGCCTCGACTTGAACCCGTGCGTGGTGTCTGCACTCAATGAGATGGCGGCCCGGCCGGACGAGGTAAGTATCGCCCACATGAACCACAAGATCGGCTATTCGCAAAAACACTTTACCGAGATGTTTCGAAAGCAGGTCGGCGTGACCCCAAAATCGTACTTGAAGATAATGCGGTTTCAGAAGGCGGTGGCCACCATCGACGCCAAACCCGATCTCGATTGGCGCACCGTCGCGCTCGAATGCGGGTTCTACGACCAATCGCATTTCATTCACGACTTCAAACGCTTCTCTGGTTTTACGCCCGAGCACTACGCAGCGATCCACACGAATTATCAAAACTACATCCCCGTCGGCTAGAAGGATGCGCGTTGTTGGCGTTGCCCAAGCCCGCACGTAAGTAAGGGCGGTACATTCGATCCTAGCGGGCCGCGTTCCGCCCTTACTAACTTGCGGGCTTGCGCCCGCGCCGGCCCGGCGAGCTCTTGCTCTCTTGAGGTAAATTTTTTCCAATACACGCGGCGCCCATCCCGACTATTCTCGTCACGCTATGGAAAATTTTTACATCAACCACATCGCAGTTTTTGTCTGCGCCGTCATGAGCCTTGTTATCGGAGCGCTTTGGTGGTCGCCGCTTTTGTTCGCGAGATCATGGCAGCGTGAGAACGGCCTGACTGACGAGCAGATGGCAAGCGCCAACCCAATAAAGAATTTTGGCTTGTCATTTTTGCTTGCATGGCTCATGTCGTACAACCTGGCATTTTTTCTCGGAGCACCGAGCACAACGTGGCAATGGGGATTGACCGCCGGTCTGCTCGCGGGCGTCGGTTGGGTGATACCGATGTTCATCATTATCGCCTTGTTCGAACAGCGGTCATGGAAGTATATGGCGATCAACTGCGGTTACATTGCAGTTTATTTCGGAGTGATCGGTTTGATTCTAGGAATTTGGAGGTAAATGCAGAGGCCCGGGCGTAAGCAAGGGCTTAACAACCGTGTTGTGAGTTAAGCCGTTGCTGACGCGCGGGCCTCCGCAAAAAAATATGGCACAAAAGACATCCGGTGAATTTGAAAAGGAATTAAAGGACGGCCTTGAGGCCGAGACTGGCCGGGACCTCCCGGTGTGGCTGAAAACGATCGACGGATTTCCGAGCCAAAAGAGAAACGAGGTCATCGCGTGGGCTAAAGAGCGAGCATGGCTTTGGCCATATGAACGCATCGCTGTTAGCCGGCATCCATGCCAATTCTGGCAAACCGGTGTATGCAAGCTCCGACGACCTGCTGGAAAATCAGTTTGCGAAGGCCGCCGAGATGAGGCCGCTCTATGACGCATTCATCGATTTTATCGGGAAGAATTTTCCGAACGCCTCCGTCCTGCCGAAAAAGACCTATGTCTCGATTCTAGAAAATCGAGAGTTCGGCGCGGTGAATATCAAACCCAAAGAGCTGCGCATCGGCCTCGATCTCGGGCCCCGGCCTTTTGACGACAAGGTCGGAAAGGCAAAGCTCACCGGCCCGATGCCGAGGATCTCGCACATGGGCGTCCTGACGAATGCTGACCAGCTCGACTCGGATCTGGTCGATTTACTGCGGCAGTCTCACGCGAGATGTCATTAATGCTGCAGAAGCCCGCGCGTAAGCAAGGGCTTAACAGCCACCTGCATGCTGTGCCCCGCCAGCTCGGGCCTCCCCAATGCCAGTTATTGAGCCGTTCCTTATCCGCCGTGTGCCGCGGCGGCCCGCTGCTGGAGCTCTTCCGGTGTCAAGTCCTCTTTGTGGGTGGCAAAGCACCATTGATGGCCAAACGGGTCCTTGAATTGTCCTGACCGGTCGCCGTAGAACTGGTCCTCCACTGGGCGCATTACCTGGAGGCCCTGGGCGATAGCATTGTCTGTGAACGCATCCACGTCCTCGACATAGATCATCAGCGTCACCGGCGTGCCGCCGACACTATCAGGGCTTATAGCACCCATTTGCGGGCATTCGTCAGCCAGCATGATCACCGAATTCCCAAGCTTCAATTCGGCGTGCCCGACCATTCCCGGCTCGCCGAGCCGAAACAATTCGGTCGCGCCAAACGCCCGTGTGTAAAAATCGATCGCCGCCTCGGCATTCTTGCAGATCAAATACGGCGTCACGCCTTCATAACCCGCTGGTATCGGACTTACTGTATCAGACATAATTGACCTCCCGTCACGTTAGCTTAGTGGATGGGCAAATCTACCACGCTCGAGTCGATATGGTCAACACGCTCTGCGCGGCAACCTTATAAAAATCGGCCTCGGACCAGGTGTGCCCAGAGCTTTGCGCTCGGGTACGGAAGGTCCCGGCATTAGAGATCGCGCGGCTTAACGAATACAATGTGCCTATTCTTATTACGCGATCGGGCGGTTTTCGACGCGGTTTATAGAAAACGCGGAGGCAAAATAACTATGGCGACAAGTGCGGAGTGGCATGAGGACTATCATAAGATGAGCGAGCCGTCGCTCAATTTTTCACGCGCGATCAAATCTGTCCAGGAAGAGCTCGAAGCGGTCGATTGGTACAACCAGCGTGCTGAGCAAACTTCTGACGAACAGCTGAAGAAGATCCTGGAGCACAACCGCGACGAAGAGGTTGAACATGCTGTTATGACACTCGAATGGCTAAGACGGAACTCCCCTGTTTTCGACGAGCACATGAAGACGTACCTGTTTACCGAAGGCGATATTCTCCAGATTGAAGAGAAGGCCAAATGATCGAGCAGAAACGCCTCCAGATGACCGATCCTGACCACAATCCGTTCGAGGAGATCCCGCTCGAGGCGTGGCGGGCGACCAAAAACACGCTCCACTTGTACCTGCAGATCGTCGGCAAGATACGGCTCGAGATGCACCCGCGTGTCAATCATTGGTGGCATGTACCGCTTTATGTGAGTCCGCGAGGTTTGACGACGCGGGCGATGCCCTCAGGCCGCGGTAATTTTGAGATCGAGTTCGATCTGCACGATCACACTTTAAACATCAGAATGAGCGATAGACGTCACGAGGATTTTTCCCTCTATGACGGGTTGTCCGTAGCCGATTTCTATTCCAGTGTGTTTGCAAACCTCGCCAAACTCGGCATCGCGCCGCGGATCAAGCCGATCCCCTATGCGGCCCCTTCGACAACACCGTTTCCGAACGACGTTGAAAATAAGTCGTATGACAAGGAGTACGTCGAGCGGTTCCACCGGATCCTGGTGGGCGTAGATAACGTACTCGAAGAGTTTCGGGGCCGCTTTATCGGGAAAAGTAC
Organism: Pyrinomonadaceae bacterium; assembly: GCA_035536695.1. Classification (GTDB taxonomy): domain Bacteria; phylum Acidobacteriota; class Blastocatellia; order Pyrinomonadales; family Pyrinomonadaceae; genus OLB17. The sequence continues at coordinate 3,591 of DATLNN010000180.1, forward strand.
GCCTGTCCATGTCTTCTGGCACAGTTTTGATATTGCTTTGACGCGTTTTTCTGGCAGGTCGGCGCCGCCGCGTCCGGGCGCCGGTTTGGTCGAACGCGAGGCCTACTCCCATGAGGTCATCAGCTTCGGCTTCTGGTTCGGCGATGATAACGTCCCGGCCCCCGCTTTTTACTCATACGCTGCACCAGAACCCGCTGGCCTGACCGACGAACCGCTCTCGCCGCCAGCAGCCCGATGGGATGCCTCTAAGGGAGCCATGGCTTTGTTAATGTACGACGACGTCAGGACCACCGAAGATCCGCGTAAAGCTATACTCGAATTTCTCGAAAGTGCCTACCTGGCCGGTGCACGCAAGTCCAAGTGGGATATCGATGGCCTCGCTCTTAAACCGTTGAGATGAGGATGGTGCCGGAGGTCGGACTCGAACCGACATGGGCGTTAAGCCCGCCAGATTTTGAGTCTGGTGCGTATACCAATTTCGCCACTCCGGCTTGAAGGGCGCCTATTCATAATAAATGGTCGCGGAACTTTGTTCAAATTTTGCACGTGTTTGCCTAGCTTCCAGCGGCCTGCCCGGATCGGTCAGCTTAGCAGCCGCAAGCGGCGCCGTCGGTAACGGTAATGTCATCGATATATTGCCCCTCGCGCAGGCCGCCGATGTCAGTGCCGACACGCCATCGGAGCTGGATCAGGCGGCCCGCCGCCGTGACCGGCAGCTTTACAGCGGTCGTAATAAACTCAGCGGTTGCATTGATGCCGCTGCGGCCGGACCAGCCGCGGCGTCCAGCAAGCGGGTTTTGACAGCATGCGTCGAGTTGCCCGTCGTAACCGCCTGATTCGAACACGCCGCCCGCCGCGATAATATCGCTCCATTCGCCATCTCCGATCTTGATCTCCAGCACCGAGCCGTCATAGAGCCGGTTGCGTAGAAACGTGGACTCAAATTCATACCAGTTTTGAAACGTGACCCGGCCGGACGACGATCCTATTAAAAAAGCCGGAGTGACAAGCTCGCTTGTGCCAACCTGGTTAACATCGGGTGCAAAAACCGCCTTGGGCGAGGACTCCGACCGCTTCGCGCTGATCATCCAGTTTCGATCCCGGGTCCCGGTGGTCGAACGCGTCCATCGCAGGGGTAGCCCTGCGAGCGGGACCCGGTCAAAATTCTCGTGAAAGGCGATCTTTTCGGTACCGGTCGGCATGACCAGCGACACGCTGCCCAGATCCCGCCCCGTATCGCGCAGCCGGATGGTCAGCGTGATCGGATCGCCGCAAGCAACCGTGGACGATAGGGTAAATGAAAACAGCCCCGTCATCGTGCCGCCCACCGGCAAGGCGCCGTAGTTTGCGGGCCCGCCAGGAGCTATAACGGATGACGTCTCGACCAATTCTGCAACAAGCTCTTGAGTGGCAATTGCTCCGCCGTTTTGCAGCAGGATCGATACCGTAACCCTTTCGCCGGGGTCTGGCGCGGCATTGGCAAGACAGCTCTCACTTGAAACTGCGGCGGCAATCGATCGCAGGACGGGGACTGGCCGGAGTGAAATATTCTGCACCAGGTTGTCCCCATTTGCCGGCGTCACAGTGAATGTCGCCGGCTCGTAGCCGGTGGCTCGGATCGTAAGCGGATAAGTTCCGGGTAAAACCTCGAGCGGGCCAAA
>DATLNN010000181.1:0-7671 GCA_035536695.1 Pyrinomonadaceae bacterium
AGCAGTCCAGATAGCTTTGATGTGACCGAGAACGGGGATTGCCCGTGGATGAACCGAGTGGTCACGGTCGAGAATATCGCTACCGCAAAATTGCCGACCCAGATCGGTGATTTCATGATCGCTGGCTATCGCTCCAGGACGAGTGACGAGGAATTCGTGGCCCTGTATAAGGGCGATCTGGACGGCGACACACCGACCCTGGTGCGCATTCATTCCCAATGCCTGACCGGCGATGTCTTTGGCTCGATCAAATGCGACTGCGGCCCGCAACTGCAAAAGGCGATGGAAATGATCGAGGCCGAGGGCCGCGGTGCCATTGTCTATCAGCAGCAGGAGGGCCGCGGCATCGGCATCATAAACAAGATCCGCGCATACGCGCTCCAGGACAACGGCGCCGACACGGTTGAGGCGAATGAGAAGCTGGGCTTTGCGGTCGACGCTCGCGATTATCAACAGTGCGCCGAGATTTTATTTGACCTCGGACTGTGCAAGGTCCGTGTTATCTCTAACAATCCCGACAAACTTGCCTCGCTCGAAAAGGCAGGGCTGCAGATCGTCGAAAGGATCCCGATCGAGGTCGAATCCGAAGAACCTGCGGCGCATTACCTCAAAACCAAGAAAGAAAAGATGGGCCACCTCTTATAGATCGAATTTGACTGGAGCCGCGGCTGGAGCGGCGAGCGTGCCGCTTGCTACGCCGAGTCTTCGAAGGCGTTTGTTGCTGCGCCATACTCTCTCTGGAATAAACATTCACCATATGCGAAGCTGCGGCCGCTGGCAAGCGAGGCTTGCCCTCCAGTCGCTCTCCAGTCGCAAAAAAAGAGGCCGTCCGAGTTTCCCCGCACGGCCTCAAAAAGTCACAAGGACAAAACAGTTTAGAACTGGAGCTTGGCCCCAAAGCGAACCGTACGCGGGCCTTGGAATGCATTAGGTAGACCGTAACGAAGATCGCTGAGGGCGGCCCCAGCTGCAGTGTTTAAGAAGCTGTTAGCAGCGGCAGCAAAAGACTGTCGCTGATAAAGGGCTTCCGCCTGCTCACGTGTTAGACCCGTAATGCCAAGATTGGCCGCCGATAGCCGATTGCTCGCGAGAGTACGCGACTCGAAGATACCCGTCACGTTCGACTCATTAAAGAGGTTAATAATATCTACCATGCCGACGAGAGTGAAACGCTTGTCAGCACCAAAACGATACCGATGACGCATACCGAAATCGGTCTGGGTGAACATTTCGGTTCGGCCCAGGTCACCGCGTCCATTGAGGATCTGGCCGTCCACCCCGAACACACCATAGCGTGTGGTGACAGGCGTACCACTCAAGAAGGTGGTAAAGGCAGAGATCTCGGTCGAGTTTGTGGTCGACCAGGGAACCTCATAAGCACCGTACGCCTTGACCTGATGGGGACGATCGGTCGGGAGACGGCCATTATCCGGCCGGCCCTGAGCGGTAAATCCGATGAACGGAAGGTCAAAGTTACGGTTTACGTTGGGTGACGTGCGGCCGGATTCGTCTGAGCTAGCCAGACCGGCATAGTTGCCAAACAAACGGCTCCAAACGTAGCTTACGTTGAAGTAGTAGTTGTTTACGAAACGCTTGTCGAGCGAAACCTCAACGGCGTCGTAATCACGAATAGCCTCCAGCGGTATATAGCCGAATTGTTGGTAGTTCTGAGCCGCAAGTCCACGCCCAGGATTACCAATAATGTACACTTCACCGCCTGGTACGTGAACACCGATGTCCTCAACGGCCACGTCAACCTGTTTGTGGGTGTAACGGCCGCGAAGGAGGAAATCGGTGCTTAGCGCACGCTCGAAACCGATGGTGTACTCGCTCTGCCGGAACGCCTTAATGTCAGGATCGACCGTGCCCAGCTCCGCCGCCTGACCCGGAATGTTAGACGGGATGCGGAAGTCGAGCTGGCAGCGAGTCAAGAAACCTGGTCCCGGCGCGATCGGGCATTGCCCGCCGATGGGGTCGGGGCGGCCGCCAAGGATCGTAGCGGTCGTGAATTGGGTCTGGACCTGGCCAGGAAAGATCTCGAAGTAATCGTTACGGAAGAAGTTGCCGCCGAACGAACCACGAGGAAGCTCATACTTGAAACGGTCGAAGAACCGGCCATAGCTGCCGAAAAGCTTCGTCTTTCCGTCACCAAAGATGTCCCATGCAAAACCAAGGCGCGGAGCGATCTTGTCCATAAAGTCGAACGTGATGCCCGGACCCTGTGCGTTGAAGCTAGGTGACTGTTCGCGCTCGGTTCTCACACCCAGATTTAGCGTTAAACGGTTGATAGGCTGCCAGGAATCCTGGATGTAGAAGGCCAGGTTATCACTGCCGGCAGATCCCGACGCACCGAAACGCTGCATCCAGCCCGCACCGATAATGCCTGGGCTTCTCGGCACAGTCGCCCCGCTAAGAGAGGAGATGGTGGTATTGGGGCCAAAGTTGAAGATGACCAGGTCCTCACGAGTGCTGAGGATAGAGTTGCTGATGCCGTTGAACTGAACGCCGCCCTTGAACTGGTGACGGCCGCCAAAGTTGCTCACGAGGTATGCCGCATCGGCATCGTACGTGCGACGACGCGATACATCAAACAGGGTCTGAGTAATAGCCCCAAAGTTCGACGTTCCGCAAGTCTGGAAACCTGCTGGAGCGGTCGTGCCCGCCTCACAGCTGTTCGTGAGATAGCGATTGAGGGCGCCTCCCGCTACGTTGGGTATCCCGTAGTTGCCGAGCTTCTCATTCAGGAAGCTATAGCCCGCTCTCGCCGTAACAACGAAGCGATCTGTCGGCGTCCACACGAATCCACCGGTCGTATTGTTCGAGCTCTGACGTCCGCCCTGGAAATTAGCAAGATCAGGACCAGTAACAGCGCCACGGCCCGGGAACACTATTGACGGAGTCGAACCGAAGGGTGATACTCCCGGCAAGTTGCCGCGCACATCGATGGGGTTCCACAGGTACGAGCCGTTCAGGCGAAGGCTGTCGAACGGCTGAAGGTCGATACGACCGAACGCATATTCATTGGTCTGACGGAGTTGGTAGACCTCCGAACTGACGAACTGACGAGTCGCTGGGTCGCGCAATGCTGCCGCGGTGGGATACAGATTCAACGTACGATCTCGGTTAATGAACTGAGGGGCATAGCTGCCAAAAAACCATGCCCTGTCCTTGATGATCGGCCCGCCAAGGCTGAAATAAGGGAAGAAATCCGTTCCCTCATCCTTCGGAAAGCTGATGTACTCCGCGATGGTTCTGGCGGTGCCTGCTGTGGTGAACTGCGTGCGATTAAGAAATGGGCGCGAGTTAGTCCGTCCGAACGCGGGCTGGAACTCGACGCCTGCCTCACCGCGGAACTGGTTACCGCCGCCGCGAGTCACCACGTTGATAACACCACCCGTTGCGCCGCCGAACTCCGCTTCGAATCCTGACGACTTGACCTGCACTTCCTGAACAAACTGGAACGGGATATTGTTATTCAGGTTAAGCGTACCGGTACGGAAGTTCGAAACTTCCTGCCCGTCAATGATAAAGGTGTTTTCCGAACCCGATGCACCGTCGATTTGAAAACCGCCGGAGTTGGGCTCGGCACGAACCGCCGGCGAAATGTTGAGCAAGCTGGTGAAATTGACGCCCTTTGGCAGCAGCTCGGCTGTCCGCTGGGTGATGTTTGTTTGGATCCTGTTACCGGTCGGGTCGATCGCCTGGGTGTCGGCCGAAACGTTGACCTCGATGGTCTGCGCGCCGGCGGTAACCTTAATGTTGACCGGCGTCGCCTTACCGAGGACAACCTCGATATTATTCAGGGTCGCCACACCGAAACCCGACGTAGCGGATGTGGTGATAGTGTAGTACCCCGGCGGGATCTGCTGGACGCGGAAAAATCCGTTACCGTCCGTAGTCGAGCTGCGGGTAAAACCAACGCCCGAAACCGCTGCGCCGGTTCTGCTGGTGATCGTCACTTCCACACCGGGCACAACCGCGCCGTTGGGGTCAGTGATCGTGCCCTCGATCGAACCCGTCGTCTCCTGTCCGAACGCGATCGCGCTCAGAGAGAGGACTAGGGCAAAAACGAAGGCGAAATAGCTAAATTTTCTACTCATTTTTATTCTCCTCAAACTAATTCTTACAATTTCGTATTGTAATGTTGGCCTTAAAGCATAGCGGCGGAAATGTCCACACGCCGTTATTGCACTAAACATGTCGGGGAAGCGCAATTAGGGTTCCACAGACCGGCGTGCGCTTGAAACCAGCGTGAATTACAGATTAAGTATTGCAAACAGGAGAGTTAGCGAATTCCAATGACAGGCCATAACACGGCTCAAAGAAGCGTTCAGGACCATCGCTGTACGAAATTTCAGAGAACGTCCGAAAATTTGAATCTGACTGGAGCGCAAGCGTCCCGCCTGCCCTGCTTCCAGCGAAGCCATGATGAACCCGCTACTTGGTGTAGAATCTGGCCAGAACGTTCGTCCGTTTATCGCTCCGCTCGACGAACTGGCAAGCGAGACGCTTGCTTTCCAGTCGCTCGGCCCCCAACCGCTATTTCTTGGCTCGGAGTGTGGCGATCACATTGATGATCTGCGAGGCATTTTCTGCCTCCGGCTTGTATTTAAGGAAAAGGTCGAGCTCATCGGCAGCGAGGATATATTTTTTCTGGTCCTTATATACGCGCGCCAGCTGCCAATGTACTTCCGCATTCGTGCCGCTGCTTAACTTGTTCGCCTCGAGGAGCGCCGCGAGTGATTCGGGCAGACGCTTAAGGGCGTGCTCCGCGATACCAAGCCAGAGGTGGCCGCTTGCCGACGACCGATCCATCTTGACCACTTCCCTGAAACGTCCCGCGGACGCATCCGGGCGGCCGAGCCTGAATTCGGCGATCCCGAGCCCCGCCAAACTTGTAATCGAACGCGAGTTGACGGCAACCGCGCGCGCCAAGAGCAGATACGCGGCCTCAAAGTAGCCGCGAGCCAGGTATTCGGTGCCGAGCCGATCGAGCGCCCTGAAATAGTCGGGAAATGCCTCAATTGAGCGCTTGAGGCGCTCAAAGCCCGCTTGGTCATTCTTGTTCTCGAGATCGGCAACGCCCTGGTCGTAGAGCAGCTTCGCCGCCGGCGGTACTGTCTGTGCAAACACTACTCCGGGCGCGCCGGCTTCACCCGGCCTCACCTTGCGTGGTTTTAAGTAAAAATCGACCTGTTCCTGCGCGGCCCCGCGCCCGGCCACCGCCGAGATTGGAACGAGCGTCACGGATTTTATCTGCTCTTCGTATTCGGTACGGCCCCTCAAAACCTTAACATGGTATAGGCCCTCGGGTAGGCCGGTGAACGAATACATACCAGAGCCACGCGTCTGCGCTCGCATTACCGTCGAATAAGTGTCATTCAGCAGCTCAACATAGACATCCGACATAGGCCGACGAGCCTCATTAAAAACAAAACCAGTTATGCTGTTTCGATTCTGCGCGGCCGCTTGGACGCAAAGCATGGCCAGAACGACGAATAACAAACATCTCGTACATGTGCTCTTCATAAAACCTCCACCGATGCGCCGCGCACAACGTTAGATTGAGTATTGGTTTTTCGATTATAATCTGTTTATCTAAAATCGCAAGGGTTTTTAGTCTGAGCTGGTGGACCTATCCTGTGGTTGCCGTTTTTTTGCACAAGCCCCTACGTACGCCAGGGCGAAACGCAGGTTGGATCTAACGCACTTGCTTACGCGCGGGCTTGTGCAATCGAGGGCCGTGAAACATTGTCAGAGCGCATATACCGAGATTCGGTACACGACATCATCCGTGTAAACACCGGAACCGCCGAGGGCCGGCTCATCGTCGCGCTCATCGACACGCCGGAATTTCAGCGGCTGCGGCGGATACGCCAGCTGGGGCTCGCGTACTTTGCGTACCAGGCCGCGGAGCATTCCAGGTTCAGCCATTCGCTGGGGGCTTTTCATCTAGCGGCGAGGATGATCGCAAAGCTGCGGCTCGGTTACGAGATCCCCGATGATGTTCAAACAGCCGTTCGCGTGGCCGCGCTCCTCCACGATCTCGGCCACGGCCCGTTTTCCCACGTCGTCGAGTCCATCCTCAATTTCCATCACGAGGATTTTACGATCGAAACGATCCTAAGCTCGGAAACAGTGGTAGGAAGACTCGTGGGCGCTTACTCGCCTCGGTTGGCCGGTGATGTCGCGTCGATCGTTCGCGGAGATTTTCACCCGCGTGCACTCGGCCAGCTTGTCTCCTCTCAACTCGATGTCGATCGAATGGACTATCTGCTCCGAGACAGCTTTATGACCGGCGCTAAATACGGCATCTATGACCTTGAGTGGATAATAAAGTCAATAGAGATGAACGAGGAGGACGACCATCTCTATGTGTCGGCGCCGGGTATATACGCTGTCGAAGATTATCTGCAGGCTCGATACTATATGTACCGGCAGGTCTATTTTCATAGGACCCTGCGTTCGGCCGAGGCGATCCTGAGGGTGCTCTTAAAGCGAGCACTGACGCTTTTCCGCAGCGGAGGGGACGCTTGGCACGCTCCCGACACACCGATGGAGCGCGTGCTTGCGGGTGAAAAGCTGGACCTGGCGCAGATGCTCGAACTCGACGATTCGGATGTGATGTTCAGCATCAAGCGCTGGCGGCACTCCCGCGACTCGATCCTCTCGGACCTGGCCGGACGCTTTCTGGACCGGCGGCTATTCAAGGCATTTGATCTCGATATGGCAGAGCACCGGCGGCCGGAGTTTATCGCCGAAGCACGCCGGATAGTCGAGGCTGAACAGTTCGATCCCAAATACTATTTCGTCGAAGACACCGCGGGCAATGCACCCTACTCCTTTTATTCAAAGGACGTCTCCGACCCAAAGAACCTGATCTTTGTCGAACAGGGTTTTTCGCACCCGGAGATAAAAGAGATATCGGCGGTAAGCTCGGCCGTCCGGGGGCTGCAGGAGGGCTATCGCATTCATCGCATTTGCTTCCCTGCTGAGCTAAAGGACAAGATCGGAGCGCTTTATCATGAGATGTAGGGTCGCGTGACAGCGAGCGGGGGGAGAGCGGCCATTCCCGACCGCAAGCGTTGTTGAGATGACTTAGGCCCTAAACTGAACTTATAAAGAACGTCAGAGGAACAATTCAAGGCTGGCAACATTACAGGTCCGGAAGGGCGGCTTTGCCCCAACTCCGTTCAAACACGAGTAAGTCAGCTATCCTGGCACTGCTATGTTCATGCTTTCTTTTGACGCTCACTGCGCCGCTCTGGGCCCAGAAGATCGCGATCCTAAGCCCGGATGCGACGAAGACCAGCCGGGATTTTGCAGCAAGGTTGGGTGAAGTGTTGAGCGAGACCTTCACAGTACTCGATCTTGACCTCGCCCGAGCCGCACATGCCTCGACCGCCACCGAAACACCGTTCAACCTGACGGCGGAAGAATCAAAGCGGCTAGGCAGCGCGATCGGGAGCGATTTCTTTGTCCTTATCAGAGCGGCGAACCAACCGCGGAGCTCTTTTCAGAAGCCTCAATATCACGAAGCACACGCCGCCATCTTCCTGGTCAGTACCCGGAGCGGACACCTCGTTCTCTGGTCGCTGCCCACCGTCGAGGAATCGACATCTTCGGCTGCCGCAAAGGGCCTCGACCGATCGGTCAGGCCCATCTCAGATA
>DATLNN010000182.1:0-5811 GCA_035536695.1 Pyrinomonadaceae bacterium
ATATTGTTTGAACTTGCTGCTGTACTTGTACTCATGTTTGGTCTCCTTAATTTTTATTCGCGGGATTCATGTATTATAACACGATGTTGCAGGAATGCAACACCACCGTGTCAGTAGCCCGCACGTAAGTAAAGGCTTGCCTCGCCATGACGAGCAGACCAGATTGACTCAACCAAGATTCCCTGTACCGACAATTGATTCAGCCGCGTCGAGCCCTTACTCACGTGCGGGCTGCTGACGCCTGCGCGGTCTTCGTAACAACCTACATCGCTTTCAGCAGATTCTTCGCGATCACAAGCCGTTGGATCTCACTCGTACCCTCGCCGATCGTGCAGAGTTTTGAATCCCGCCAATATTTTTCGGCCGGATAATCTTTCGTATAGCCGTACCCGCCGTGGATCTGGACCGATTCTTCGGAAACGCGGACGGCGGTTTCCGAGGCATAGAGCTTTGCCATCGCCGATTTTTGGGTAACGCTCTTTCCGGCGTCCTTGGCTGCCGCGGCTTGCAGAGTGAGCAGGCGCGAACATTCGATCTGTGTCGCCATGTCGGCCAATTTGAACTGCGTAGCCTGGAATTCAGCGATCGGTTTGCCGAACTGCTGCCGCTCTTTTGCGTATTTTACAGCGGCCTCATAAGCTCCCTGGGCAATGCCGACCGACAGCGCGGCAATTGAGATCCGCCCTCCGTCGAGGACCTGCATGGCCTGCAGGAATCCGTCCCCCTCATTGCCAAGGAGATTTTCTTCCGGTACGTAACAGTCCTCAAAGACAACCGATGCCGTCTCTGATGCCCGCATGCCGAGCTTGTTTTCCTTCTTATCACTACGGAAACCGTCCATTGACTTGTCAAAAACAAACGCCGATATGCCGCGCTTTCCTTTTTCTTTGTCCGTAACGGCAACCGCAACTAGCGTGTTGCATGCAATGGCGTGCGTGATGAAGTTCTTTGAGCCGTTTACCTTCCAACCGCCGTTTGAGCGAACCGCGGTCGTTCGGGTTCCGGCCGAATCCGACCCGGCCTGAGACTCGGTCAGGCCCCACGCTCCGAACGACTCGCCATGGGCCAGCGGAACGAGATATTTCTGTTTCTGCTCCTCGCTGCCGAACATATAGAGGTGGTTCGAGCACAGGGAATTGTGGGCCGCGACCGACAGAGCGACCGATCCGCAGACGCGGCCAAGCTCTTCGATGATGGTCGCGTACTCGACATAACCCATCCCGGCGCCCCCGTACTCTTCGGGGAAAAGAACGCCCATGAGGCCCAGCTCAGCCAATTTGGGCCGCAGTTCTTCGGGAAAATGCTGCGACTCGTCCCATTCCATTACATGGGGCCGGATCTCGCTCTCCGCAAACTCGCGGACGCTGTATTTTATCTGCTGCTGGTCTTCGGAAAGTTCAAAGTTCATGGTCTATTACGCTAGATTATATGAACATAAGTCTCGCTTATCCTGAACATGAATGCAAATTCTTTGGTTTAACCATAGATGGGTGTATTCTGATTTTGTTAATGGTCAATCAGCCTGAGAGGTCTCTATGAAGTTCGGTATTCGCCTATTTTGGGTAATACTGCTCGCCTGTGTGCTGGCCTGGTCGGCTGCGGCTCAGCGCGACCCGGCAGCAAGCGGCAAGCTGATCGAGGTCCACACGGATGGTGTCCGACCCGCGGCCAAGATCGCTCTGAGGGTCGATCGGCCTGCCGGTTTTTGGACATCGAATTTTCCGCGCTTAAAGGGGTGGCAGCTACCTGAGGGTCAGGAGCCGATCCACGTTATCGACATAAACGCGATCCTGCTCGACGGCAAGGCGGATGTGATCGTGTCGACGTACAGCGGGAAACGGTTTCGGGAAAAAGTGAACGAAATTTCACGACACCAGATGGTCGAAGGGGACTCTGTGACCATTTCCGAGGTAAAGAGGTTTGGCTACGAGCCTCTGACGCTCAAGATGGTTCGCGTCGTACCGGCGATGACCAATCTCCCTATCTCAGAGAATAAAACGCAATCAATTCGAGTGTGGATCGATCCAAAGACGTCAACATTGCCTAGCTTTACTGTGCGGCTAGTGAACGACTCGACGAACGCGATCTGGGCGGTACCATGGCACACCGAAACCGGCGGCCGCGGGCGTGGTTCGGCCATTGCTCAGGCGCGCTTCGGAAACGCGCTGATCGAGCCGAACGGCGAACATCTTATAACCGTTCGGACGCACGCAGACGAGCAAGTAAAGTTCGTGATCGACGCTGCGGTCTTTGAGGATGGATCTGTTGAAGGCGACGCCGGGGCCGCCGCGACGTTTCATGCATTCACGCATGGACGACGCACGGCGCTTGAGCGGATAGTGCCAATACTGCGATCTCAGCTTGAATCGCCGAAGATCGATGTCGCCAAGCTGATCGAACAGGTGGATTCGGTCGATGGCGCTCCTAACACGGTGGGGAAAACGCCCACAACTATCTCATTGGAAGGTACCGTCGAGGAGACGGTTACGGCTCTGCGTCGCTTGCAGAGCGTTGTCTCGACCCGGAGCGAGGCAGAAGTGCGCCAAGGCCTCACGGATTTTACGGACCTTTACGAAGCCTGGCTCGGGCGACTACGAAAATATCCATGACTTTTCAAGAGTTGCTGATCTCATCTGACGCCGAAATTGCCGACATGCTCCATAACACGCGAACTATAGCGGTTTTGGGGATCAAACCGGAGACTCATGCGGGTCAGCCGGCCCATTATGTGGCGCGGTATATGTCGGACGCTGGATACAACATCATACCGGTGCCAGTTTATTATCCTGATGTTACGCAGATATTGGGGCAGCCCGTATATCGAGATCTCAATGACGTTCCCGGTGAGATCGACCTGGTGAATGTCTTTCGCCGTTCCGAGGACATTCCAAAGCACACCGAGGAGATCCTGGCGAAGAAGCCGAAGGCCGTTTGGTTTCAGCTGGGGATCAGAAATGACGCGGTGGCGGAGAAACTGGCGGCCGCCGGCATCAAGGTCGTGCAGGACAAGTGTCTATTGGTCGAGCATCGGGCGTTGATGAGATAGGGGCCGTACCAACATGATGATCTCACGGCTAATAGCTCAAGCTCCGCGCTGTTTCTGCTTTTGCTTCCCCAGAAGGTCGTTTACTTCAGCTTGGGTAAGCGGACGGCTGGCGCCGGATGGGAGGTTTCGGGCCTCGACCGAGCCAATTCGAACGCGTTTGAGTTTTACGACCGAATGCCCGATGGTGTCGAACATCTTTCTGATCTGTTGGTTGTGACCTTCATATAGCGTTACCTCGTACCAGCCATTTTTGTCTGTTGATTTTAGTTCTTTTATCTCCGCCGGCGCGGTTTTGAACCCGTCATCCAGTACGACGCCGCGGGCGAGCTTTTTGATTGCGACCGACGTTGGCAGCCCTTTGACCTTTACTTCATAGACTTTGGGTAGTGTCTTTGACGAGGCGACGCGGTTCGTAAACTCGCCGTCGTTTGTGAGAATGATCAGGCCTTCGGAGTTGTAGTCCAGCCTGCCGACCGGATGCAGTCTGCCGTGTCCCTTGACGAGATCGACGACGAGTTTGCGGCCCTCCGGGTCAGCGGCGCTTGATAGGTAGCCTTTCGGCTTGTTCAGCAGGATGTAAGCGTTTGAGCGGCCCTGGATCTTTGCGTTTATCAACCGGCCGCGGACCTTGATATGGTCCTTTTCGGGGTCGGCCTTGGTACCTAATTCTGTGACGACATGGCCATTGACCGTGACCTCACCAGCCGTGATGAGCTGCTCCGCAGCACGCCTCGATGCGATACCGGCCCGTGCTATGAGTTTCTGTAGTCTTTCCATCTAGTTGCGGGGAAAACAGTGGATATGCCCAACGATCGGGCTTTAACTCCTACTGTACGAGGTCCTCAAAATCCTCGATGCTCGGCAGCTCGGACAAGTCCTTTAATCCAAAGTGGACGAGGAATTCTTTCGACGTCCCGTACTGCATCGGGCGGCCGACGGTTTCCTTGCGGCCTTTTGCGACGATCAGTCGCCTGTCGAGAAGCGTCTTGATCGCGGAAGCGGACTGCACACCGCGGATCTCGAGTATTTCCGGAACCGTGACCGGCTGTTTGTAGGCGATCACAGCAAGCGTTTCGAGCGAAGCAAGAGACAGCTTGGCGGAGGGGCGCGTTTTTAGGAACCGGCGAACGTCTTCATGCAGTTCCGTTCGCGTGGCGATCTGCCAGCCGCCTGCGATCTCGCGTATCTGCAAGCCGCTCCTGCGGAATTCGTATTCGCTCGCAAGCTCCTCCACGGCGGCCGCGATGGCCTCGCGTTCCTCATCCAGCACCTCAGCCAGGAGCTTTGTAGTTATGGGCTCGTCGGCCACAAAGATCAGGGCCTCGACGAGCGCGACTAGCTCGGCGATAGATCTGGAGCGCTTTACTTCGGCAGCTTCCATAAACGCTAAGTTTATCGCAGATAACAGGTCAGAACCACCTGCGGTAGCGGGTGGTTGAACAGGTCGATGAGAATGAACCAGTGGGGGAAGCTATGCGCGTACCTATGGTGCCGTGATTCAGCCACCCGCGACCGCAGGTGGTTCTGACTTCTTCAAAACGATATCGCCAAACGTCTCGTTTTGCAGCAGCTTAACGCTTTCGGTTCTCACGATCTCGAGCACCGCTATGAAGGCAGTTACCAGCTCGCGTCGTGTATGCATCTCCTCGAAAAAGGTGAGCAGGCTCAATTCGCCATGCTCCAATATTCGCCGTTTTAGGGTCCTGAGCATGTCGGTAAGGGAGATCTCTTCGCGATGGATCTCCATCTTGATCTCCTCGACGTGGCGGGCTACGATCTTTTGAAAAACCGAGAAAATGTCGAAAACCGTTGCATTGATCTCGGCATTGTTCTGATCGGATTCGATCTGCCCCCGCGTGAACGTGGCCTGGGCCACGGTCGAGCGTTCATAGAGCATGCCGGCGGCGGTCTTGAACTTTTCGTACTCAAGCAGTCGATCGACCAGCTCCTGGCGCGGATCTTCGATCCCCTCATCGTCTCCCGAGTGGGGGTCGGGCGGCAGCAGCATTTTCGACTTGATCTCGATGAGCGTCGATGCCATAACGAGGAAATCGGCGGCGACGGCAATGTCGAGCTGCTTCATCAAACGGATATATTCGAGGTATTTTTCGGTTATCCGGGCGATAGGAATGTCAAAGATATTTGCCTTTTCCTGCCGAATCAGAAATAGAAGCAGGTCGAGCGGTCCGGCGAAATCGCCAATTTTGACCTTTAACTCGTCGTCCGCTTCCCCGCGAACGATCTGCGCGGATTCGTGGTGGAAATCGAAGGAATATTGTTCGAGATCGTCGCTCATTCGCCCTTTTCCCGAAGGTAGATAATGTAATCGATCACGGGCGGTTCGTATCCGTACTCACGCAGCTGGAGCATGATATTGCCTCGGTGCGTGGACGAATGTATGAGGACATGAGACAGCAATTCGAGCCAGGTGTTTTCGCACGCGACGCCGTCGCTTGTGCGATATGTCGCGATAGTGTCAAGCGACTCCGGGGTCGCACCGGCAAGCAGCGTGTCGTAGCGCGTGGCGATCGTGCTGGCGAGGGTGCCGATCTCCTGAATGGACAATCGGGGCCAAAACTCGAAACCGGTCGAATCCCTGCCCCATAACCGTTCGAAATATTCCTGCTCGGTTGTCAGCAGGTGGGCCAGCAGGGCTCGGCATCTCAGACTCTCATGCTCGACGAGCGCAGCCACGATACGTCGATTGGCCCAGGCGTTGTAGCCATAGAGCTGGTGAAGGTGTTCGACAGTATTCATTTATTCTT
>DATLNN010000183.1:0-7568 GCA_035536695.1 Pyrinomonadaceae bacterium
GGGATATACACAGAGGCGTACCACTCACCATAACCATTGATCTCGACCGGGTATTCGCGCGTCGTCGCGAGATCTACGCGCACGATCCGCCGGCCGATCCCAGGGTAGGCCTTTGAGAGAACCGCCCAACGGCCGTTCGGAGTAACCACCGGGGATTTATATTCACCCGTCCCGATCTTCGCCAGCTTCCCGCCTACAAGTTTGAACAGGCCTTCAGATGAAGCACGAAGCTCAAAACCCGGGCCGCGAGCTTTCCATTGCTCATCGCCCGGCGGTACGCCCAGGCCGTCCATGAACGGGAGGAATTCGACGCCCGGCGGTTGGTTTGCCATGAGCGGAGAAGCGTCTTTAGCAACCTTGTACCACGAAAACCCCTCGTGTCGCCGTTTTTCACGCATCGCGGTCCTCGCAGCCTCGATCGCTTCGTAGTCAGGCGTTCCCGGGCCCTCACCTTCGAGGTCTTCGATGTCTTTCGCAACCTTCTTTCGTACAACCGTCTGGCTGGCCGCTATCCGCAGATCGGCGCCGTCTTTCCAGACTGTTTCAGCGTGCAGTTCGTCCGAGGCCAGCACGATCTCAAGGCCGGGGATCTCGCTGCTCATGCCGTATTTCAGTGTCGCCGGCGCCCGTTTCAGCACTGCAAACTGCCTGTCCAGCCCGGCAAAAAACTCGCCCGGCTCCCCATTCATATAAACCCGCCGCCCGCCGTTTCGGCCGAGCATGATGAGCTCTTTTGCCTCACAATATTCGCCGCCGCATGAGATAAAGGGCGGCAGATCTTCGGCCCGCGTTGTCGCGATGTACGATTTGATCGCGTCAAATTCAGCCTTGGCCAGCGGTCGCTCGCGGTATCGCGAATCGTCTTCGTCCCAGCTAAAGACTACGCGGTCCTTGTAGATGCGCACATAGTTGCTATCGTACGAATAGACGCCCAGCAGCTCTTTGTCCTTTTTAACCTCCTCGCGCAGGCGTTTTCCGATTGCTTGAAGATCGCCATCGTTGCTGCTGCCATACCAACCGTTGTAAAGCAGGTCGTTGCCCAAGGTCTGATATAGGGCGTATAAATATTCGCTCGTGCTATTCTCGTGCCCTTCGGCAAAAAAAGCCGACGTCGCTCCGAGAATTTTCGCTTCGCCCGGATGGCGCGCCAGCACGGCAGCGCGCGCCTCTGGCGAATCCTCGGATTCGAGATAACGCTCTGCCGCCGTCACTAACAGAGGGTTTTGAGACTTCAGATTTTCGGCAACTTTTTGAACCGGAAGCGGCGCCCGGATCAACCGTGCGCATCCGAGCAGCGCGATCCTGGCGTCGGGTTCGCCAGTATCGAGTATGACGTCATAGTCCGCTTTGTCTTCAGCCAGGCACGCCCCAATTCCGATCGCGGCCGGAACCCCGCGACGGGCGTCGGTGATGCCTGCCTGCATTTTCTCGCGCAGCTCTTTTCGCTGGCCAAGGAGGCGAACTATGGTGTCCGCGTCGGCTATGCCCCGTTTCAGATCGCTCAAGAGGAGAAGGTTGATCGCCGAATTCTGCCATTTTAGGATCAATCGCCTCAGAGCAGCGGCCATTGACTTGTCCTTGTCATCCAGTACCTCGATGCGGTCGACAACGGCTCGTGCGAGACCGTCAGTGATCTCAGTCGCCTGCGTCAACTGCTCGGCGAGGAGAGCGTTTAACTCGCCTGCGGTCGCCTGGCGCCTTGCCCTCGCATTCGCCAGTGTCGCTCCATTGACCGCCCAGGTGTTGGTATTCAAAGAACTCTCGGGACCAGACTGCCCCACTTCCTCAGCGTTCATCTGTGCGCGAACCGTCGCCGCGGCCGTCTCAAGAGCAGCAACTTGTTCGAGAACAGAAAAACCTCCGCTGGCGAACAATGCCCCGACAGCCATTCCACGTTCATAGCCATCGCTTTCATTGACCATGCGGCGGAGGTCCGATATCGCACGAGCATCCTTTTGTTTTTTTAGTGCCAGCACGGCGGACGAGCGATTCGGATAGTATTCCTCGGTGGGCAAATGTGTCGGCAGTCTATTGGCGGACGTCCGAGCCGAATTTGTATTTGCGTAGGAGCGCGTTGTATTAGCGATCGCATTTGCACTGTTCGACACGGCATTCACGGCGTTCGCGGCGGCGTTTGCCATATGACCCGCAGGCACACGCTGGGCCTTTTCATCGAGTACCGCAAGCAGCCCCGGCACGCTCTCGCTCATTTCATAGTCCGTCAGCTTATAGATCAGCGTCTGGCGCCCGCCTTGACTGTCGGTTGCCCAGTTCGGATCATCAAGCCACGGCAGCAATGCGCGTACGACCTCGGGACCGCCGGTGTGCAGTCGCGTGACGAGGTTTCTGACCGCGGCAGATCGAACAGTCGGATTGTCGCTTTTCGCCAGCTCGATCATTTTCTCGATGTATTTTTCGTCCGGCGACATCTGGACAAGAGTCGTCAAACCGGTGTGCACGGAGCCGTTTACGTTAAGCTCGGCGAGCGTTTCGTCGGCAAAGAGCGAGTAGTACCACTCGTCACGGCCCGCCCATTCCTTTTCGGATGAGAGCGCGTCGAGAGCCATGTCGCGCATTCCCGGCAGCGCCGTCCTGTCTTCGACCACTTTTTTCAACTCCTCCCGATGCCGGTCGGCGTCGATCGAAGACCCGCTGTCGAGGGCATGCCGATAGAGCGCCCATGTGGCAAGCACTCGCGAAGTCTTTGCGATCGGATCGATATTTATCCTGTCAATGATCGGCCTGGCCTTATCAAAATCGACACGTGCAAGTGCCAGCAGCTCGTCCTGATTCGCAACATAGCCCGCAGTGTCAGCCACGCCTTCAGCCAACCGCGCCAGATCCTGGCTAAAATAGGAGCTGTTAAAGGTTAGCCAGTCCTTTATCGCAAGGCGTTCCTCCTTATTAAAAACGCCGCCGAGCCCTTCTCGATCGTAGATCTCCTTGATCAGATCGATCCCTTTTTCATTTCCCTTAAAAATGTTGGTGTAATTAAGTACAAGTCGGGGATTTTTTGCGATCTCCCGCATAATGCGCTCGGCCACGGCCTCCGTTGGCTCTATGCGGTAATGCAGCTTTTGGTCAGCACCCGACTGCTGCGTCCAATAGTCCAATATATCCCCTAGCGGCGCATCATCTTTTGGCGGATTGCTCTTGCTATAAAATTTCTGGTCGCGATCTCGAAAGCCGATCGCGAGCGGATTTGGCGGTGCCGGAGCCGGCAGATTTAGAAGAGTCAATAACGGGTTTTCCTTAGCCCCGACAGGCGGAAAAAGCAAAAACGACAATAGGACGAGCAGAAGCGAGCAAAAGACGAGAGCGGAAATAAATCTCTTCATTGTAGTAACTGCGATGGCATGATGCGATTATAGATTTTTACTTGCCGAAAGCAAGAAAATAAAATATTGCTCGGCCCTGACTGGAGAGCAAGCGTCTCGCTTGCCAGCCGGGCCGCTCCAGTCGTGGGAAAGCTAAAGATGACCATAACCCGGGACATCGGCATCCTCTTCAGAGGAGACATTGCTTTTTCGAGCCTGCCGCGGGAGTTTCTGCGGCGGCGGCGCGAGAAAACACGGCGCGAGGCGGAACGGGCCGCGCTTGAGACTCTGGGATCGACCCCTGCCCGGCTCTCCCCGTTCGCATCCAGGCTCTCAGATCAGGAGCTCATCGCAAATTTTCGGCAAATAACCCGTCCATCCTTTTCCTCTGCAGATATCCGGCAGCACGCAAAACTCTATCAAGAGATCTTTCCAGATGAAACAAACACCCTGATCGAGGCAGCTGATCTGATCGCAAACGACGCACGGTGGCCGGTCGCGGGCTTTGGAGAGCTAAAATTTCGCGGCTGGCGGCGTGACCCGCTTGGCGACAAAGACTGGGGCCTCGACTATCACGGTGACGTGATCGTTTTTGAGGATGACGGGGCCGATATTCGCGTCCTCTGGGAGCTGAATCGATTTGGTCATGCAGTTACGCTCGCGCTTGGATACGCCATCACAAGAGATGAACGATACGCCGAAAACTTCTTTTCGCAGATTGACGAATGGATGCAGGAAAATCCCTATGGCCGCGGGGCAAATTGGGTCTCAGCGATGGAAGCCGCCTTGCGCTCGATCAATTTGCTCGTGGCATTTGATATTTTTCGGCATTCGGCGTCGTGTTCCGGCGTTCGGCTGCTGCGCATCCTGCAGCTTTTCGACCAACATGGCCGGTTCGTTACGAACAACAGCGAGTTTTCATACATCTCGACCAGCAATCACTATCTGTCGAATGTCGTCGGCCTGTTTTGGATCGGTACGCTGGTGCCCGAACTCGAAAACGCGAAAGAATGGCGCGACGTCGGCCTCAAAGAAATGCTCGCCGAGATCGATAAACAGATATTGCCCGATGGAGCGGACTTCGAATCCTCGACCAGCTATCACGGGTTCGTCACCGCGATGCTGCTCTATTCGTTCTTACTTGCGGAAAGAAACCAAATTGAGATCAAGGCAGTGTACTGGGCGAAACTCGAAAAGATGATCGGCTATATTCACGGCATCACTCGCCCCGACGGCCGGGTGCCGCTGATCGGCGATGCCGACGGTTCGCGATTCGTCCCTTTTGTCCGGCGCGAGGCAAACGACCAGAACCACCTTGTCGCCGTCGGCGCCACGATTTTCAACCGCGCCGATCTCCGTGCCGCGTCGTCTTTAACGCCCGAGGTCATCTGGCTGACCGGTGAAAAAGGCGTCAAGTTTCACGGGCAGCTGCAGATCTGCAAGTACGAGAGCAGATCGGCTGCGTTTCCCGACGCCGGCGCTTATATCCTGCGGCACAATGACCTCTACCTCCATTTCAACGCCAACGATTGTGGCGTCTACGGCCGGGGTTCCCACGCTCACAACGATGCCCTGAGCATTGAGATCTCCGCCTTCGGCCGGCCGTTCATCGTCGATCCGGGCAGCTATGTTTACAATCTCGACCGTGAAGCCCGCCATCTCTTTCGCTCGACCGGTTATCACTCAACCGTAATGGTCGATGATCAGGAGCAGAATGCCACCGAGCTGCAAATGCCCTTTGTGATCGGTAACGAAGCGGCCGTAAAAGTAATTTCATGGAGCAGTTCCCCCGAGACCGACCGTGTTGAGGCCGAGCACCGCGGTTACAGCCGTCTCTCGCAGCCTGTGACACATCGGCGAATCGTAGAATTTGATAAAGTAAGACGACAGTGGGCGATAACGGATCATTTTAGCGGCAGCGGTACGCATGATTTCGCATTCACCTTTCACCTTGCACCGGACCTATACGTCGAGATCTCGGGCCATAAGGCCGCCATTGGCGATCGAGAGGGTCGCTCCATCTCCATCGAGGTCAGTGGGATGGAGGGTGACCTGGTGTTAGAGGATGCATTTGTTTCGCGCAGCTACGGCCATCGAGAGCCGTCGCAAATCCTCAAATGGAACGTGGCCGCCCAAGTCCCATTCGAATGTGGGATACTGGTAACTTGTAGCGTGTGAGCAAGGCGAAGCGTTCGGAGTTCCAGCTTCCGCTGGCTTCCTTCGCGACGGCGGCCAGCTACTGGAACTCCGAACGCTCCGCCTCGCCCATATATCGATCGCTCGCGACACAGTATGTGTGGCATAACGGGAATCTGGGAATACGGGGCCGCCAGGGGCAATATCGATCTGTCGCTGGTTGCGGCAATGCGCGACACGATGCTGCATCGCGGCCCCGATGATAGCGGAGCCAGGCTCTTTGACGGGGGACGCGGCGGTTTGGGCTTTCGCCGCCTTTCCATCATCGATCTGTCATCAAATGGCAATCAACCGATGACGGGCTGCGCTTCCCGCGACGTATGGCTCGTTTTTAACGGCGAGATCTACAATCATCAAGACCTGCGGCGCGGGCTCGAAGAACGGGGCCACCAATACCATTCATGCACGGATTCCGAGACCATAATTCACCTCTACGAAGAGCGGGGCGCCGACTTTGTAAATGACGTTGAAGGGGACTTCGCTATCGCCCTGTGGGACGGCGAGCGCGAAGAGCTTTCACTCTATCGGGACCGACTCGGAGTAAAACCTCTCTACTTCACGGTAAAGGACGGCCGCTTCATCTTTGCTTCTGAAATAAAGGCCATTCTAGCCCATCCGGCGGTTGAGCGTGATATTGACGAAGGGGCGCTCATTGACTATCTGACTTTTATTACAACGCCGGCGCCGCAAACCCTTTTTAAGGGCATTCAGAAGCTGCCGGCGGGCCATCGGGTGGTCATCAGCCGGCGCGGCGAGTGGCGCAGCCATCGGTACTGGGACGCGCTGCCGCCGACGATCATCGAGCCGCGGTCCGAACAAGAGCATATCGACGAAATACTGCAGCTGCTGCGCTCGTCGATAAAAAAACGGATGATGGCCGATGTGCCGTTCGGCGTTTTTCTGTCGGGCGGCGTCGACTCGAGCGCCAATGTCGCCCTTATGACCGAATTGATGGACCGCCCCGTGGAAACGTTCACCGTCGGATATCGCGACCACGAGCACCTTAACGAACTCGAACCCGCACGCCGCATAGTCGATCTATACAAGACAAACCATCATGAGGTCGTGATCGGCGACCGTGAATTTGAAGAATTCCTGCCCGATCTCGTGTTCCACCAGGACGAGCCCATCGCGGATCCGGTGTGTGTTCCGCTATACTACGTCTCAAAACTTGCCCGTGATAACGGGACGAAAGTGGTGCAGGTCGGTGAGGGCTCGGACGAGATCTTTAGTGGCTATGACAAATACGTCAACAACCTGCGGCTTTATGAGAAGGTGTGGCATCATGCTCGCCGTGCCCCGTTTGGGATACGCCGAATCGCCGGAAGATCGCTGCGAGCAATGCTCGAGGTAACGCGCGGAAAAAATACGTATGTCGAACTTGCACGCCGGTTTGAAAAAGACGAACCCATGTTTTGGGGCGGCGCCGTCGTCTTTGACGAATCCATAAAATCGCGCCTGCTCAGCCCGCGACTGCGCACCCAAACACGAGGTCATTCGCTGGCAACCGTCGTCCGGTACCTGACGAACATCGAAAGAAAGCGGCCCGATTCCGACTACCTATCGCGCCTGACCTATCTCGAACTCAAATTGCGGCTTCCCGAGCTTCTATTGATGCGAGTCGATAAGATCACGATGGCCGCATCGGTTGAGGCCCGAGTGCCCTTCCTCGATCATCATCTGGTTGAATACGCCATGTCCCTGCCGCGCAATACAAAAGTAAGCGGCAAGACCGGCAAACATATCCTCAAACGGTCGCTCGAAACAATCCTGCCGCACGATCTGCTCTATTCAAAAAAACGCGGCTTCGGAGCGCCCATCCGCGAATGGTTTCAAACCAGCCTCGGGGCCGAGTACGGCGAGCGCATAAAAAGCTCGACATTGAGACAACGTGACTACTTCGACTACGCATTTATCTCGAGGATGCTCGCCGAACACCAAACCGGCAAGATCGATTGGAGCTTTCACATCTGGGCGCTTCTGAACCTGAGTCTCTGGTATGAGCACTGGATCGACAATGGCTGACGGAACCCAAATGCGCTTTTCACGAAGCGT
>DATLNN010000184.1:0-2765 GCA_035536695.1 Pyrinomonadaceae bacterium
AGACCTTACCTTCGAACAATAGATAACCTTGCTCGGCCCATTGATCAACGCGGCCTACTGTAAAATGCGGGCAGTCGAGATAATAGATGTGGTCATAATTATCCATGTTCTGCACACGCCCATTCCTTGATCAAGAGTTCGTCTCATGCGGCCGGATAAAGTCACACAACATGTCGTGGCGTCCGCCGGCCGGAATCTCTATAATTGCTGAACTATGAAATTCGGACAAGTTGCGAACCCCGAAGAGATCGATTTTACTATCCCGCCCGACCACCCGGATACGACGCGGCTGCTTGAGGCCACAAGGACGGGCGATATGGAGGTTTACGTCGGCTGCGCCAAATGGAACAAAAAGGAACTCCAGGGATTTTATCCGAAGGGCACGAAGGACGAGCTCGCGTATTATTCTTCACAGTTTAACGCTATAGAACTGAACGCGACATTCCGCCGGCGCATCGCGCCTGAGCAGTATAAAAAATGGGCCGACGATACGCCTGACGGGTTCAAGTTTTGCCCAAAAATGGGACAGTTTATCTCCCATATCAAACGGCTCGCCGATACGGCCGAGCCGGTCGAGCTTTTTGCGACCAGCGCGTCGCATATGGGCGAGAAGCTCGGCGTCCCCTACCTGCAGATGCACGACAATTTTGGACCCGAGCATTTCGCCCGCGTCGAGCAGTTTGCCGAGGATTGGCAGTACGACATCCCGGTGGCGTTAGAGCTCAGAAAAACGGATTGGCACACAGATCCGTTCATAAAGTCTGAGCTATACGATCTCCTTGAAAGGAGTGGGATCGCAAACGTGCTCGTTGACACCGCGGGTCGCCGCGACCTGATGCATATGCGCCTCACGACCCCGACGGCGTTCGTCCGCTGGGTGGGTGCCAATCATGATATCGATTATGCCCGAATGGACGAATGGATCGAGCGCATCGCTGCGTGGAAGGCGGCGGGGCTAAGTCGGTTGTTCTTCTTTCTCCATCAGAATGTAGACATCAACACGGTGGTTTATGCCAAATACTTCATCCCGAAGCTGAACGAGCGCATTGGGACTAACGTCCACGTGCCCGAGATATTAGACCAGGAAGACGGAGCCGCCAAAAGTCACCAGTAAGATCACACTCACGAATGCATTTGTGGTAAAAAATGCGGCATTCATTCTCGACAGATCGTTCGGCTTTACGAGCGAATGTTGATACACCAGCAGGGCACCGACCGCCCCGACACCAGCGAGTGCCATCCAGCCAAGGCCTGTCGCAAGATAGAGCAGTAACAGTACGACGAATGCCTGGAAATGAAACAGGCGAGCGATGCGCAGCGAGTTGCTTATCCCGAATCTCGCCGGTATGGATCGAAGCCCGGCCTTGCGGTCGAATTCGTAATCCTGACATGCATACAGCACATCGAATCCCGCGGTCCACATGAGAACCAGCAGCGAGAGCAGCAGCGGCACCTCGTCATCGAGCGAGCCGCGAACCGCGATCCACGCAGCAGAGGGCGAGATCGCGAGCGCCATGCCGAGGAAGACATGAGCGAAGGCTGTGTAGCGTTTCGCGTATGAATAACCCAGAATGACAAGCAGTGCGACTGGCGACAGCGCAAATGTCAGCCAATTCAGCGAGTAAGCCGCGAGCAGGAAGACGGCGATGGAAGCGTAGAGAAATATCCAGGCGAAGCTGACGCTCAATTTGCCGCTCGGCAGTTCTCGGCCTGCGGTGCGGGGATTGGTGGCGTCGACGTCCCGGTCGACGATGCGGTTAAACGTCATTGCCGCCGAGCGCGCCCCGACCATCGCCACCGTTATCCACAGCATCTGCCACCACGTCGGCAAACCGTTGGCCGCCAGTATCGCCCCGAGGAAGGCAAACGGCAACGCAAAGAGCGTATGCTCGAACTTGATCATCTCGAGCGTGGTCTTTAGTTTTTCGAAAACGCGGGCCATCAAAAGCGAAAGTTTAGCATACGCTTGAGAGTGGAGCGGCATGCGTCCCGCGTGCCACGCCCGACGCATTACTTACACGGCCCGGTTCTCCTTTTGTAAGATCTAGAAATGCCGAGCGGACGAACTCACGATGCGATAACGTTTCTGCTGTCGGTGCCCGCGACGGCGATCGGCTATGCCGCAACGGGAAATGCCGTGTCGGCGGCGCTTGTCGGTGCGGCATTCCTGTTTGGGGGTCTGATGTTCGGCCCCGATCTTGATACGGTTTCGCGACAATATTCCAGATGGTCGATATTTAGGTTTGTGTGGTTTCCGTACCGGTCATTTTTCAGTCATCGTTCGCGCTTCTCGCACGGTTTGATCTTTGGCGCGTTGATCCGCGTGGTCTATTTCCTCGGCATTATCACGCTGGTCGCCTTCCTCGCAGCATACGCCTATGCGGCCTATTCCAAGGGGCGTCCGCCGGATCTGATCGAATTCACACAGTTCTGGGGCCCGGCCGGAGACTTAACACGGCGGCATCTCGGCGATCATTCTCTGCCGCTCGCGTTTGCCGGCCTCTGGCTCGGCGCGGCGAGTCATACTTTAACCGATCTAGCGGGGAGCTTTATCAAAACGGGGCGGATCGCGAAATTCCTATAAATCCTCGCCGCCAAAAATTCGATTCCCACACTTTATCCGGATTCGCCGATACCAGAGTTAACCACCTGACGCGGACGGACTGTCGGCCTTACCCAACGTGACCGGAGCTGTCAGGAAGTAACCCAACGCTACAGTCAGGATTGTGTTTGAGCGAGAACTGATATAGATTTCGTGCGTATGT
>DATLNN010000185.1:0-7428 GCA_035536695.1 Pyrinomonadaceae bacterium
GCGGCTGAAAACAGCGGCGACTCGGAGGTCGCTCCAACGGTTGTTCTACAGCCCTACCTCACCGGGCTGAGCTCGCCCATGATGGCCACGAACGCCAAAGACGGTTCGCGTCGGCTGTTTGTTGCCCAACGCGCTGGGATAATAAAAGTCGTGCAGCCGGGCTCGACGACGGCGACCGATTTTATGAACATCGTCAGCCGCATTCGCACCGACGGCGAACGCGGTCTGCTCGGCCTGGCGTTTCATCCTCAATTTGCCTCCAACGGATACTTCTTTGTTCATTACTCTCGTGTCAGCGACGGTGCGACGGTGATTTCCCGGTTTTCCGCTACCAATAACAATACGCTCGGCGACCCGGCGTCCGAAAGGATCCTTTTGACGGTCCTGCAGCCCTTTAATAACCACAATGGCGGGTCGATCGAATTTCGAAACGATAATGGCATCGACAATCTGTACATTGGCCTGGGCGACGGGGGCTCAGCCAACGATCCGGGAAACCGGGCGCAGAACATTAACGAACTGCTAGGCAAATTCCTACGCATCACGCCGAATCTGGCCGCCGATCCGACCCCGGCGTATACGGTCCCCGCCGATAATCCTTTTGTCGGTGTCAGCGGGGCCGATGAGATATTTGCGATCGGTGTTCGCAATCCCTTTCGCTGGTCGTTCGATCGCGGCGGTACGCGCCAGTTATGGGCCGGTGACGTCGGACAAGGCTCGCGCGAGGAGGTTGACATTATTACGAGGGGTGGCAATTTCGGTTGGCGGATAATGGAAGGAACGATCTGCAATCCGAATCTTAACGGCGGGGCCTGCACACCGCCCGCGGGTCATATTCCGCCCGTCTTTGAATACCAGAGCGGCCTCTCGCCATGCCGGTCGGTGACCGGCGGGTATGTCTATCGGGGCCCGCTCGGAACGTTTCCGAATGGGGCATATATTTATGCTGACTATTGCACCGGTGAGATCTCGATGTGGAACAACGGGCAGCAGACTCTCTTGCTCGATACCACAAATTTTAACGTGGTCGGCTTTGGCGAGGACGAGGACGGCGAATTGTATGTAGTCAATTTGACCGCCGGAACTGTCGAACGGCTCGTCGGAACTACCCCGACGCCGACTCCAACGCCAACACCTACAGCAACGCCT
The DNA here is from genome assembly GCA_035536695.1 of Pyrinomonadaceae bacterium. GTDB lineage: Bacteria > Acidobacteriota > Blastocatellia > Pyrinomonadales > Pyrinomonadaceae > OLB17. The sequence goes on from DATLNN010000185.1 coordinate 1,150, forward strand.
ACACCTACCCCAACGCCGACTCCAACCCCGACAGCGACAGCGACGCCAACGCCAACTCCGACGCCTACAGCTACGCCGACGCCGACTCCAACGCCTACGGCGACGCCGACACCAACTGCAACGCCTACAGCGACGCCCACGCCAACGCCAGGCGGAATGGGATTTGAGGGCGATCTGGCGCCGAGGCCAACAGGCGGTGAAGGGCTGCGGGCAAACGACTCGTCTCAGTTCAAACGATTTATTGCCGGCCTCGACACATTCGACCTGGCAAATAACGAGTTTCAGCGCGCCGATGTCGCTCCTAAGGAAACTCTCGGCGACGGCCGTCTCACCGCGGCTGATCAACAGCAGATAAATAATTACATTGCCGGACTCGATGCGCCGGCCGCCGGAGGCGGGCCGACAGAGCCTCTTCAGGTACGGCCATTCTTTGAGTCGCGGTCTCTGTCGGATAAATTGGTCTTTGGCCGCCGCTATAGCATCATCTCAACATCCGGCTCCGCCGGAGATGAGGTGATGGTAATCATCGAGCTCGACGCGAATGGCTCTGAGACCGCGATGAGTTTTACGCTTGGCTTCGACCCGGCAAAGCTGGACTTCGCCGGTGTCAGCGGTACGAACAACGATCCGGACTTGGTCGATGGCCCCGATTCGCCCCATGACATGAACCGGACGCTGAACGCGACCGCAGCCCAAGAGGGCCGCATCGGCATCTTGCTCGACTCGCCTTCAGGTTTTGCAGCCGGGTCTAATCAGATTCTCAATGTATGGTTTCGGGTCCGCGCGGATGCCGAGGCCGGCCAGACAGCTATTACATTTAATGACGATTCGATCCAGCGAAGCACAACGAACGCGCACGCCGAATCGCTCGAAGCGGAGTGGCGATCGGGAGAGATCGCGATCAAACGATCGCGCTTTAGAGATGACATATCATGGCTATACACTGCGGGGGCAGGGCCGCTCTTCGACCTGCAACTTTTTGTGAGATGACTCGTTCAACTCGCCCCGATTGATTGAACTTATGGAGAAAACCTCGAACGTAACAAAGCTCGCCGCCAGGAAGGATGGCTCTGCCCACGCTCTTACTATCAAGCGTAGGCACTTTTTCCGGGCATGATCTTGCGCTTTATCTGGGTCGGGAGAACCAGGAACAATAACTATCTTGCACTCGAGAAGGAGTATCTCGGCAGGCTCGCCCATTTTGTGAAGTGCGAAAGCGTCGTGACTCGCGATTCCGCCCCGCATGACACAACGGAAATAGAAGGCAAACGAATTCTCGAGAAATTGAATCCTAATGCCTTCGTTTGCCTGCTCGATGTCTCCGGTCGGAGCATCTCTTCTCCTGAATTGGCAAAAGAGGTGGAAAAATGGATGATCGATGGCCGCAAAGAAATTTGCTTCGTCGTCGGCGGTGCCGAGGGTGTGTCGGCTGGGGTTGCGGCGAGGGCCGACCTTAGGTTATCCTTATCGTTTCTGACTTTTACACACGAAATGGCTCGTGTCGTATTGTTAGAGCAATTATATCGGGCATATACAATCATAAACGGCTATCCGTATCAGAAATGACTAAAACCACATTAAAGGAAACGCGGGAAAAGCTGCTGAGGGAGCGGGAGCTTTTGATACAAAAATTGAAGGGCAATGATCTTTCGGTGGATGATTCCGAGACACCCGATCCGGTCGATCTGGCGGTCAGAAACTATTCAAAGAACGTCATGCTGGCCGTTTCTGAGAACGAGACCAGACAGCTAACGCTAATCGACGAGGCCCTGATGAGAATCGATGATGAGGAATATGGCAGCTGCCAGAACTGCGAAAAGGATATAAATCCCAAACGCCTGGCGGCTCTGCCGTGGGCACGCTACTGTCTGGATTGTCAGGAGTTGCAGGAAAAAGGGCTGCTCGACGAAGAATAAGCTTTGACATGCTCACGGCGGTCCGCGATTCCCTTCTGTCCGTAGCATATCCCCGCGAATGCCGTGTTTGCCTCGGTCCCGCGGATAATATCTATGACGGCCCGGCCTGTGGCATTTGCTGGGCAAAAACACGAATTTTGTATGGCTCGGAGATGCTCTGCAGTAAATGCGGGGCATTTTTGTGTGATACGGCCGGCCCCGGTCCTGTGCTCTGCCACAAATGCGACGGGCATTTTTATGATAGAGCGCTGGCGGCCGGCATCTATGAGTTAGCTCTTGCCGCCTCGATAATCGAGCTGAAGTCGACTCCTCGCGTACCGCGTCGTGTCGCGGACATGATCCGAAACGCATCTCAAAATACTGATCTTCAGAATAACGACGTCGTGATTCCCGTCCCGCTTTCCAAACTGCGGCGGATCGAGCGAGGCTTCAATCAAGCCGAGACGATCGCCGCAGTTCTTACCGGGTCAACCGGCATGCCACTCGACACTGGCAGTCTCGCCCGGGCGCTTCACACTCCGATCCACCGCATCGGCATGGACGACAAGGCCCGAGACCTAACCGTGCGAAAGGCCTTCAAAGTCGAACGGCCGAAGCTGATCGCGGATAAAAAGGTCTTGCTGGTCGACGACGTTTTCACGTCTGGAGCGACCGCCTCACATTGCGCGCGGATCCTAAAGAAACATGGAGCGACCCGCGTGACCGTTTTTACGCTTGCCCGCGCGGTACAAGCTAATTCGTAAGATTCTGGGGCGTCATTTATCGGCAGCGTTTCAAGTCCCGCAGGGGGAACATTCATAGGCGATACCGCACTTTACGTCGCCTCAACTCGTCGTCCTCATTTTCGAGATTCTGCAGCCGCATGCCGATCTCCGCGGTCATTCGCAGATCGGACGTCTTTCCGGTCCGGATATGGTGATACCCGGCAGCCGCGATCATGGCGGCGTTGTCGGTCGAGAGGTGTCGTGAGGGAAGGTAAACGGGTATGCCCGCTTCGGCGGCGGCGCGCTGCACCGATCCGCGCAGGCTCGTATTGCATGCGACTCCGCCGGCAAGGATCATGGTCCTGGGCCGCAATCGGGCGGCGAGTTTTTGAAACGTTGAAACCAGATCACGCACTACAGCCGCTTGAAAACTTGCAGCCAGGTCCATCATCTCCTGCGTCGGAGTTTCGCCAGCTTCGAGCGGCCGGATACCTGCTTCCCTGATATGCCTGGCAACGGCAGTCTTCAGGCCGCTGAAACTGAGGTCCAGGCGCCCGTCCGAAATCTTGGGCTTTGTAAACTTTACACTGGTCGCATCACCCCCGTGGGCCAACTTCTCGATGATCGGCCCCCCTGGATATCCCAGCCCGAGCATCTTGGCGACCTTGTCAAACGCTTCGCCGGCGGCATCATCGCGTGTGCGCGAGACAACCTGGTACGAGCCGGCTGAGGGAATATGAAAGATATTCGTATGACCGCCGGATACGATAAGGGCCAGGGCCGGATACTCGATCTCAGGGTTTTCAAATGCGACGGAAAAGACATGTCCTTCGATATGATTGACTCCGATAAATGGAATGCCGAGCGCGTAGGCGAGAGCTTTTGCATAACAAACGCCTACAAGCAGCGAGCCGATCAAACCGGGGCCCTGTGTGACAGCGACCGCATTGATGTCGTGCTGTGTGATTCGCGCCTTGTTGAGAGCCTCTGCGACGATGGGGCCGATCTTTTCAAGATGTTCCCGCGAGGCCAGCTCAGGTACGACCCCGCCCCATGGGCGATGCATCGCAATTTGCGAAGCGATAATGGAAGACAACATCACGCGACCGTCCTGCACAACTGCCGCCGCCGTTTCGTCGCATGAACTTTCGATGCCTAGAACGAGCATGTAAATAGCTTATCAGAGGCGCCGTATGGTCGCCTGAACAAAAAAGCAAGACATTGATGGATGATTTGTCGCTCTTTTTGCATCCCCGGTAATGAAAAAATCTCTTTGCACGCGTAAAATGAAATCGTATGCCTAAAACAACAAAAGATCGCCTCACAAAATCAGCATACCTCAGCTATCTGAGATGCCCGCAGGAGTACTGGCTGCTTGCCCACCAGCCACTCTTTGTCGTCGAACCATACTCGCTGGAGTATGAACACCTGAGGCAGCAAGGCTACGCCGTCCAGCAAATGGTCAAGCGCCTTGACCGGTTTCAAAACAATGCGACAACTACGGTCGATTTCGAGCGGGCGTTCCAGACCGCGGAATTATATGCTCGAACCGACATCGTTGTGACCGATAATGCAAAGGGCACAATCGACCTATACGAGATAAAGTCCGCGGCTTCGGTCAAGGAAGATCACTACGACGATGTTGCCTTTCAGAAGCTGACACTGGGAAGCAGCGGGTCGACGGTGGACCGATGTTACGTGGTTACGATGAATAGCGAGTACGTTCGCAAAGGTGAGATCAACCCTGAGGAGCTCTTCGTCATCACGGATGTCACCGATCAGGTCAACGAGCGGCTCGAGGTCACGGCTCAGCAGGCAAAGGATGCCATCGCATATCTCAAGACGATTCCAATTCCGTCGTTGGTCGACTACTGTATGGCCAACAAACTCAATTGCAATTTTATTAAGCTGCATTTTCCCGGCTTGCCGGACTATACGGTCTTTGACATCGCGTTTTTAAAACACGAAAAACGGCGCGAGCTGTTGGCACAGGAAATAATCTCGATCACGGATGTTCCGGACGATTTCCCTCTCTCAACAAAGCAGCGAATTCAGGTTCGGGCGGCTAAATCTGGGAGCAAGATAATAGACCGTGTGGCGATCGCCAAACGTATGGATGCATGGGAATACCCATTACATTTCCTCGATTACGAGACCTTTTCCTACGCCATTCCGCAGTTCGATGGCGTTCGCCCATTTCAGCAAATGTGTTTCCAATATTCGCTGCACACGATCAGAGAACCTCACGGTGAACCCGAACACACGTTCTTTCTTTCCCGCGGTGACGACGACCCGCCCCGGGCGATGGCCGAGAGCCTGCGAAAGGCGATCGGTGATGAGATCGGAACGGTGCTAGTTTGGTATGAGGCCTTCGAAAAATCCCGAAATACTGAGATGGCCGTGATGTTCCCGGAGCACGCGGCGTTCTTCGAGGAGGTGAACGACCGAACGCGTGATCTGATGAAAATCTTTTCCGACAACCTCTACATCCACCCGGAATTCAAGGGAAGAACCTCTATCAAAAAGGTATTGCCTGTCCTCGTTCCCAAATTGTCTTATGCGTCGCTCGCAATCGGCGACGGATTGACGGCATCTATAAGCTGGTACCGCGCCGCGAAATGGGACACGATGGACCAGGAGACCCGTCAGAAGATATTTTCCGATCTCGAACTCTACTGCGAGCTCGATACGCTCGCGATGGTCGAGATATATGATGAGCTATCGACCATTTGTCGGTGAATGGAGGGCCGCATCCTGCTGGCGTTGCTTGAGGGGCGACCAAGATGCTCGCCTCAAGTCAGAAAGAACTACTGCCCGTCCTTCTTAGGTAGAACAAAGTTGTACGTCAGTACCCCCGATACCTTGACCGGCTGGCCACTGAGTTGCGTCGGTGCGAACACCGCCTGCTCAGCCGCGGCTACAGCCGCGGCTCGAAGAAGCGGATGGCCGCTGACAGCACTTGCCGCAATGACATAGCCGTCCTCGTTAACGATGACCTGAACGCTCACTGAGCCCTCTGCCCCAACGACCCTTGCCGCCGCCGGATATCCCGGCTTAGGCAGTGACGTTGCCTTGCCGTTTAAGACGCCCCCGGAAATTCTGGTGCCCGAAAAGTCGGCCTTAGCGATGCCGCCCGGAACGTCGGCGTCAGCAAGACCGGACTTAAAATTGTAGATGATCGTCCCCGTGATTCTCACCGGCTTCCCATTCAACATGGTAGGTGAAAATGTTGCCTCCCGGGCCGCATCCTCGGCCGCGGAACGTAGCAAAGGATCGACAGGCACCGGCTCCACCCCGGCGCTCTCGTCGGGCTTATCCGATAAGCGATAGGTTTTCACAGCCCGATAGCTCGTTAAAGCCTGGGCGGTAACAACCTTCCCCTCCTCATCGATCTCAACCTCTACGGCGACCATTCCACCTATACCGCCAGCACGCAGGCTTTCCGGATATTCGGGCTTAGGCAGATTAGTGGCCTTTCCGTTAAGGATTCCGGCTCTGATAGTTTTTGCCTCGTTCTGAGCGAGCGCAGCGGACGCGCCCAGGACAGCTGACAACAGCAAGCTGACACAGACTGAAAAGACAATTCTCATTGGAACCTCCGGTGCAAATAGATTTTTAGTCCGAAAATCGATTAGACACCGCTGATAGGAAATTTGTTC
>DATLNN010000186.1:0-3089 GCA_035536695.1 Pyrinomonadaceae bacterium
AAACGCTTTTGAATGAAGCGGTTCCACGTGTTCGAATATGGATCGCGAATTTGCCTGATCCGGAGCCCTGTGGTCCCAATATAATTATCGAATAGCTGGACATGGCTGCTCGCCGGCGTCAGCGGCTCGGGGAGCCGCTCGATCAGGAAAAGGCGGTTCCATTCAGTTTGTGCTGTTTTGTCCATTTCGAGCTAGATTATATACTCTTCAATACTATTCCATGGAGGCCGCTTAAGGATGTCATATGCAAACTAGCGCAATCATTTTTTTAACAGTTCTTGTCGTGGGATCTATCACGACCGGGTGCGGCGAGGCATCGCCGCCCGCTCCCAACAGCGGGATGCTTGTCAACAAGCCGGCCGTGAACAACGTCAATAATCCGCTCGAAACCAAAACACCAGCGCCGGAACAGACCACAAACAACGCCCCGACCCTCACACCGGCGTTCAAAGCGTATTGCGATGCAATGAACAAAAAGGACGAGGCCGCCTTGAGAAAGTCTTACTCGGCCGAAACGATCAGGGTGTTTGAATCGCAGATGAAGGAAGACAAGATCAAAACGCTCAGCGAGTTTCTCGAGACCGAAGTTCCGGGTAAGCTTTGCGAGGTGCGTAACGAGCAGATCACGGGCGAGACCGCGATCGCAGAGATCCGGGCGGATCCGTACCCCAACGGGCTCAAAGTGATATTCGTCAAGGAGAACGGCGAATGGAAGCTGACCAACAAAAGCCCGGGCTCGATAACACAGACCGCCCCGAGTCGGTAACCAGAACCTTTAGGCTGATGCGGCTTTATACGCGGGCAGGATCACCCTGGCCGCCTTTTCCTTTTTCAGCCCTAGCGCCCAGTCGGCCTGCATCAGTGTATGGATGTCACGCGTTCCCTCGTAGATGACTGCCGCTTTACAGTTCCGTAAATAGCGTTCGACCGGATAATCGTTAGTATACCCATTGGCCCCGTGGACCTCGATCGCCATCGATGCAGCAGTTTCGCTCCGTATGGTCGCCTGCCATTTTGCCAGGCTTGCCGCACGGGCCGACGGCAGCCCCTCGTTCTTTAGATACCCGGCCTTTAGCCACAATAGGCGGGACATCTGGTAGTCGGCCTCCATATTGGCGATCTTTTGTTTTACAAGCTGGAAATTGGCTATCGGCTGGTTCTGGACTTCGCGAGTGTTGGCGTACGCGACCGACGCATCGCGGGCCGCTCGGATGACACCCGTCGCACCGGAGGCGACTGTATAGCGCCCGTTCTCCAGACTGAACATGGCTATCTTAAAGCCCTCGCCCTCATTGCCGAGCATGTTAGCCTGCGGCACGCGAACGTCCTGAAGCGAAAAATATCCGGTGTTGCCGGCCCGAATGCCAAGCTTGCCATGCAGCGTGCCACTCGAAAAGCCGGGCATCGAGCGTTCGACGATAAAGCAGCTCAATCCGGAGTGGTCGCGGACCTTCTGTTTCTCTTGGTCGGTCCAACAGAAAAACAGGAAGTTATCCGCTACATCGCCGAGCGAGATCCACATCTTTTCGCCATTCAGGATCCAGCCGTCGCCGTCGCGTCGTGCGACCGAACGCATGCCGACAACATCTGAGCCTGCGTTCGGCTCCGTCAGTCCGAATGTCGCGAGTTTTTCACCCTTCGCTTGAGGTACAAGATATTTCTGTTTCTGTTCTTCGGTTCCCCAACTGAAAACGCTCAGCGAATTCAACCCTACATGGACCGACATCGCCACGCGCAAAAAGGTGTCACACGCCTCCAATTCCTCGCAAACAATACCGAGAGAGATATAGTCGAATCCCGCTCCGCCGTATTGCTCAGGGATGCAAACCCCGAGCAGGCCCAGTTCCGCCATCTTGTCAAAAACCGAGCGCTCGAAGTGCGACTTTTCGTCCCATTCTTTGATAAACGGGGCGACCTCGCCCGCGACAAATTCGCGGACGGTGTTTTGCAATGCCCTATGCTCTTCGGAAAGTTCAAAATTGATCACGTTATTTGATAACCTCTCTTAGAATTTGTTGTGGTAATATCGGGATGAATTCAATCGAGAAGTTTATCACCTTGCCGAAAATCTCGCGAAATGGGGCAGTGATTTTGTATTCGACATGCCAACAAGAATTCCGATCTGCAGTTTCCTGATCCTCGCCGCCACACTGGCCCCGCTCCTGGCCCAGACCCGCTCGTCCGAACCAATCCCGCCAATGCCAAAACTGCTCACACAGCGCGAGCAGGCCGATGTGCGCGAGGGGTGGCTGCGAAAGCGGATTGGCTCGCTCTTGCTGCCGATGATGAAACGCCACGGCGTCGAGATGTGGATCGTCGTGAACGAGGAGTTCAAGAGCGACCCCGTGACGCCGCATATTGTGCCGCCCATACCGATCGTCGGCCGCCGCGACGTATTCGTGTTCATCGACCGGGGCGAGCGGCTAGAACGCGTCGCGGTGCTGAGGTATGCCGAGGAGCGCCTTAAAAATCATTACACGATGCTGCTGCCGGCACGCGATAAGTTTGGCGAGGAAGTGAAGAAGCTGGTTGACGGGCGAAATCCAAGAACGATCGCATTAAACATCGGCGGAACGCGTGGCCAGCAAAGCGGGCTGAGTTACGACGGATACCGATTTCTTGTCGATGCTCTTGGGCCTGAGAATGAGAAGAAATTTGTCTCGGCCGCGAATTTACTGACCGAATTTTTCGACACGCGACTTCCAGAGGAACTCGAACATTATCGCACGGCGGTTCTCGTGACCGATGTGATTACGCGACGAGCATTTTCGAACGAGGTCATCAAACCCGGCAAAACAACCGCCGGTGATGTGCGTTGGTGGATGCTGCAGCAGCTTAACGATCTTGGCGTCGATACCTGGTTCCAACCCGACCTTCGCATCCAGAGACGGGCGGCCGCCACGGGTACAACCAGCCAATTTCTCAGCACGGCAAACGAATCAGATATTATCCAACGCGGCGATCTGATCCATGTCGATTTTGGTCTCAACTATATGGGACTCAGCACCGACTGGCAAAAACACGCCTATGTCTTAAGACCGGGCGAGCGGGATGTTCCGGCCGGTTTGAAAGCGGCCCTCAAGAATACC
>DATLNN010000187.1:0-7003 GCA_035536695.1 Pyrinomonadaceae bacterium
TCCCCGGTTCGCAGGTTGTAGGTATACCAGGTGCCGTTTCGGAACACCGCGATCTCCGACCGGCCATCGCCATCGAAGTCCGCGGGCTGGGGGATGTCTCCCACGGATCCGAACTGAAACGCCTGCATCGATGAGTTGGAGCTGTTTATCCAATACCATGTTCCATCACGGAAAACCGCAATATCAGTTTTGCCGTCGTTGTCATAGTCGGCGGGAACTAGCTGGTCGGTCGAAATACCAAACTGGACCCCCGACAACTGCCCCGCAGACCCGGCCGCACTGCGACTTGTGTACCACGTACCGTTTGAGGGTCGAAAGACCGAGATGTCAGCGTCGCCGTCACGATCGAAATCGAACTTCGTCCTTGGACCCTCTACCAGACTGACGTCCTGCATCCGCAGCGTATAGGCCCCCGCCGGATTGGCGGTCGAGGATACTGAATCAATAAAGAGATGAAGAGGTACGTTCAGCGGCAGAAATCTGACATTGTCGCCTGCGAAGGTTTCAGCTTCACCTGGACCGCGTTCATTCGCAATGTTAAAGACATTGACCGTCCGCGTAACGGGGGCGGCCGGACATGGATCCGCCGTATTCGCTCCGCCCAGGATATAGATCAGCGGATTGTATGATCCCGAATTCGGCGTCACACGTATTTCCGGATTTGGGCCGGTCGATGTGAGCGTAAACGTATAGACGTGATCCGGGCCGTTGCTGCCGAGTGTGATGTAGAAGCAGTAGTAGCAGTAGACGGTGTTTATTGTGTTATTTGCGCCGGTTGTATCTCCGGTATCCGTGAATGGCGCCGCGGCCGTATACACGCCGTTCGGGACCTGGGCCCCCGGACAGTTGTCATTACCCGCGAAGGCGGAAGCGGTACCGGAACCTCCGGCCTGACGCGGCAGGAGATAGCTGTCTTTGCGCCCAATGAATTTCCCTCGAGCTGCCAATGTTCGGCGTGCCCGGTTCGTGGGAGTCGGACGGTCGGTAATATTCGGCGCTCTTGGAATCGCGCCATCCGGTTCCGGTCCGGCGGCCGCGATACCCGGAATAGCGGTCATGACCGACAAATAGCCGAGGTTCTGCACCCACTGTTTGAGCACACGTGCGTACGTTTCCATTGTTAGCGTTTCGGCCGAATTCAGCAGACGTCTGTTTAGGTTATCTTTCTTATTCATACTCACCTCGTTTATCGCAAACACCACTCCACTTTCCTCTGACCTAATCCACCGCCCGGCTGTAATCACAATCCAATGCGTCCAAAATCTGTTGATGGATAGAACCTCGCCAGGCGTCGAATACGCTCTTTTTGCGCTTCGCTAAGTCCTGATTTTCCGCGGCCGGCCACGCCTTTGTTAAATCTGATCTTGCCCGCACCCGACTCCGTATCTTTTATTCTCTGTTCGACGCTTCGAAGAGAGGCCCCGAGACCATAGAACTCGAGGACGCGTTTTATACTCGACGGCTTATCCGAGGTCAGCTCTTCGTACCCTAGCCAACAGATATCCAGGCTTTTTCGCTTCTCAACCTCGGTCCACGAAGCGACAAACTGGAAGTACCACGGAATGACGTTGTCGATGATCAGATCGATCTTCGCCCCGTCATCGAGCGACTTGTAGTCGGCCCTGAAATACGTGTTGAGATATGCGCCCTTATCGTAGAAATCCTTTAGGCTCATGACCGAGTCGAATATGTTCCGGACCAGAACGATCGGACGAATGCCGAACGCCTGCATTAGCTGGACATTGGCGTCAGACGCACGGCAATGCTGCTGGGTTACCGTGTCGAGGTGAGCGACCTCTTTTAGGGTCGGCAAGTAGATCTCGTGCTCATTCTGCCCGGCCGCATAAACGAGAAAGGCGTCACGATAGCCCGTCAGGCTGACGAGAAGGTCCTTTAGAAACGTCGACGCGCTCTTTGGAACGCAGGCTATAAAGATGTGCCGGCCTAGCTGCTGCGGTGTGATGTCGGTGGTGAAATCAGAGAGCTCGGCCCGCTGGCCCCCGGCACCGAGCGCATTCGCTAGGTTGATGTGAAAGCCCGGTGACTCATGGAGAGCTATCGATTTGCGAAAGCACAAGATACTTTCGGGGATATGTCTTCGCTTAAAAAAGACGAGCCCCAGATCTTGATATACTCCTGCAAATTTCTTACGAAAGAGAGTGTCGTTGGCCATTTCGCCAACTATCTCCAGCTTTAGAGCCGACCTGAGAAAATCAAACGCCGCTGCGTCCTCGCCCGCCGTAAAGAGCTGTTCGATCATCAGCTTGTAACTCAGCAACAGGTTGTGGACCAGGTGGTCATAGAACGGCTGGTCGGCCGTTAACTTGGCCAGAGCGCTGCGAAACAAAGTCGCCGCCATATCCGCATCGCCGCGGCCAAGCGCCTGAGCTCCGAGGCCGACCTCTTGCTGGACAATGCTGTAAAGGTTGCTGCTCTGTTCGGCAATGCTGATGGTTTGTGCGGTACTAAGCATAGTGCTCCTCCAATTCGTTAGCGCGGCAATTCTTGTCCTGAGAGATCAAATCGCGCGATCCATTACAACTTGCGGCCGCTCGGGCCCGATCGTGAGCGATCAGGGGGGTGGGTACCTGAGTCAAAAAACCTTCGCCACGAAGATACGCGACGATTAGACGGGCGTTTTGGTCTGCCGTTAGTCCGCGCGTGTCGAGAATTAATTCAGCAGATTCGGGCGGTTCGTATGCATCGTCGATGCCGGTAAAATGTTTGATCTCGCCCCGTCTCGCCTTTGCATACATCCCCTTTGCATCACGGCCTTCGCACACCTCCAGCGGCGTGTCGACAAAGATCTCGATGAATTGGCCGTCCGCGAACATCTGCCGCACCTGGTCCCGGGCTTGGCGATATGGGCTAACGGCGGCGCAGATCGCAATGCCGCCATGGCGGACGATCTCTGATGCCACGAAACCTATCCGTGCAACGTTGATGTCACGGTCCTCGCGTGAGAACCCGAGTCCCTTTGAGAGATGAGTACGAACAACGTCGCCGTCGAGAAGCGTGGTTTGGCGGCCCTCCTCCGAGAGAATGCTGGACAAAATCTCGGCGGTCGTAGATTTACCCGCTCCGCTCAGGCCCGTGAACCAGACGCAGACTCCCTTTCGGTCGCGCGGCGGGTAGGCCTCAGAAAGGATCTGTGAGATCTCTGGGCGTGTGAACCAGTCGGGCAACTGGCGGCCACGGGCCAGAAAATCTTCGCGTATCTTTGTGCCCGACAGCGTGATAACCTTACGGCCCGGGCTGATCTTATCGACCTCTTCGTAACGGCGTTCTTCGGGTAAATAAGCAAATTCCTGAAATGACAATATCTTGACCCCGGTCTCGCCGCCCATCTCCACGGCCAGCTTTTGCGCGGCGTCAGGTTTGTAAAAAGGCTCGCCATTGCCGTCCGTACCGGGGCTCGCATGATCGCGGCCGACGATCAGATGGTTCGCTCCATAATTTCGGCGTATGATCGCGTGCCAGACGGCCTCGCGTGGTCCGGCGAGCCGCATAGCGAGAGGCAAAATGGCGAGTAGAACTCGGTCCCGCCGGTATGCGAGATCCGCCACCGCTTTATAGGTGCGGACGCGCGTCGAGTAATCTACGTCGCCGGGTCGGGTCATTCCTACGACCGGATGCAGCAGAAGGGCGCCGCCAGTCATCTCGATCGCCCGACGGGTCATCACCTCGTGGGCCCGATGAATCGGATTGCGCGTCTGAAAAGCAACGACATTCGAGCGTTCCATGGCTTCCAACCGCCGGCGGGTTTGCCGCGGCGTAAGGCGCAGGTCTCGGAAATCCTGGTATTCCGGCAGCTTTAGCACGCGCAGTTCACCTGAGAGATTAAATCTGCCCCAGTTCGACATCTCAGCAACGAGCGGATGCCGTGAATCTGCCGTCCCCGCTACCGCCATCGCGAAAACCTCGCGGTCCCACTCGTATATCTCGCTGATCTTCATCACCGCGAGGAGGTCGTTTTTGGGGTCGCGAAGGGCGACACCTCCGCCGATCCCGAGGTCAGTGAGGTCGTCGACTCCGAGTGTTACAGGGATTGGAAAGACCGTTCCGTCCGCCAGCCGCATGTTATCGATGACGCTCTCGTAGTCAGACTCGCCCATGAATGAACAAAGAGGTGAGAAAGCTCCGGTCGCCAGGAGTTCAAGGTCACAGGTCTGCCGCTGTGTGAGTTGTATCGAACGCAGGCCGGCAGCGTACGCAAAAAGATCGGCTCGAATTTCCGGTGCCGCCACGAGATCAACGAGTTGTCCTTTGTATGGTGAGATGATCATATTTCTTTCTCAACTTACCCAAGCGGATCTATTCATGATCCGCGGCATTTTTCACTTGATAGGGGGAATTCCATTCGTTTGTCGAATAGACACCGCTGTGCACGAACGGCGGAACGGAGGCTCCTGCCCTGCATAACAGTCGGCAAATGATACGTAAAGCGTGTCCGCCTCGCGGGCAACATACATGCCCCATGCGGACTTCGACGAAGTTACCTTTGCCGTTTTCCAGCCGGTTTCCGCGAATCCGTCTTCGTAAGGGTCCGAATAATCTGTGTAACTCTGTTCGGCGTCGTGATAATGAACAAAAGTGAGACCGCGGCTCTCGTCGAGATCATTCTCGGAACAGAGCTCGGCCCCTTCCACCTTTGGCAGATCATACCTACTCCAGAATTCGGACGGCTTTTCCTTGGACGTACAATGATCGTACTCCAGTTTTTGGCACCCGGACAGGAAAGCAGTTGTAATCGCCGTTATGAGTGCCGCCCACACCCGGCTCTGGCGTATTCTGCGGCTGCGCCGTGTGTACCTAATTACTAACTCGACATTCTTCATGATCTTGGGGCCAATTTTACTGCCGGGGTCGCGCACGACCGCGAGCCGTCAGAGAAATGTTTATTGCAAAAGGTTTTGGTGCTAAGATAGTGCGGTAACCGGCTTATTTAGCTTCGTCCTGCCTCTGCTTGTGGTGAGATTAACCTCGGTTGGACCGGCTAATCTTTCGGTTATCCTGATTTTCTTATTCCTTTTTTATTCCTGAGGGGTCGAGCCTCCTGATATTCGAATATGCCTGCAACCGGACGCGAGACCTACGAATTCGGCGACTTCCGTTTGAACGCGGCGGAACATCGGCTAGAGCGCTCCAGCGGTGACCGGGTCGACCTGCCGGATAAAGCCTTTGAAACTCTCTGTGTCCTCGTTCGAAACGCTGGGCACCTGGTCGAAAAGGACCAACTCCTCGAGCAGGTCTGGCCGAACGCGTTTGTTGAAGAAAACAATCTAAACAAATGTATCCACGCGATCCGCCACGCGCTGGGCGAGCGCCGGGGAGATCCCCCGTATATCGAAACCGTAAGAAAGCATGGCTATCGGTTTGTCGCTGAGGTACGCTCTGCGGCTGTCCCCAAGGGTGCGGACGATCTCGCGGGGCCGCGACTTACCGAATCCGGAGCCCATGCCATTGTTAGCCTGGATGGTTGGCAGGTAATGAAGGAAACGGTTCCGGCCTCGACAGCCGATGCAAAGCCGTTGCAGGTCACTCCTACCCCGGTCCCGGCGCCTTCGCGAAGATGGGTGGCTGCTCTAGCCCTGATCGCGGTTGCGGTCACCGCGGGGCTCGTTGGGTGGAGGCTTTGGCCATTTGGCGCATCTGAGAGGTTCTCATTGCAACAAAAACGGCTGACGACCGGCGGACAGGTCACACGCGTGGCGATGGGACCGGACGGCCGGTACGCAGCCGTTGTTCAGAATGCGGCAATTAAGTTGTTCGACCTCGAAAGCGGCGAGGAGCGTGTTCTCGTCCAGGCCGAAGAGCGCATTCGCATACTCTCGATCGCATTCCGACCCGATGGCAAGGCGATCTACTTCGGGAAGAGATCGGTCGAGACGACGCCTGTTACGTTGTACAGCATATCGCTCGACGGGGGCGAGCCGGTTAAGATACTCGACGATGTCTATGGATCGCTAACGTTTTCGCCTGATCAGAAAAAAATGGCGTTCCTTAGGCGGTATCCGGAACTGAACGAATTCAACATACTAACGGCCGACATCGATGGAACAAATATTTCAAAGCTTGCCACCAGCAAAATGCCTGAGCGCTTTGAGGGCGGCCCTTCCTGGTCGCCCGATGGAAAAACCATTCTCTGCCCGATCATAAACGTCGAAGGGGGTTTTCATTACACGGTCGCAAAGATCGATCCATCAACGGGAAGCCTTACTACAGTTCCCAACCAAAGGTGGACCTGGCTGCTGTTTGCCGTTTGGCTTCCCGATTCAAAGGGCGCATTGCTGACGGCGCAGGGCGGATCCGACGTAAATGCTCAGCTCTGGCGTCTTGATACCGGATCCGGTGAGGCCGCAAAGATCACAAATGATTCTTTTATTTACGAGGCCCTTTCCGGTTCAGGCGATGGGCGTACCTTTACGGCTTCGAAGATCAGACAGACCTCGCACATTTGGGTCCTGGGCGATTCGCCGGTCCAGATCACGACGGGATTTGACAAATACGATGGCGTGGACGGTCTGGTATGGTCACCGGACGGCAGCCTCTTTTATCATTCGAGAGCCAGCGAACGGGAGGCCATATGGCGAATGCGCCCGGATGGCAGCGACGCAAAGGAGGTGACGGTCGATTCAGGCGGCGGCTTCGACGTTTCGCCGGACGGCCGTTCTCTGGTTTTCGAGAGACAAGGCCCCGCGTCAAGCGGTCTTCACATAATGGACATGTCCACGGGGACGCAACGCCCACTGACCCAAAACATGACGGCCTCGACGCCCGTATTCTCCCGGGACGGCAGCACCATTTTTTTCAGTAACTACGACCAAAAACTCTCGTTATGGGAAATACCCGCCGCCGGTGGAGAAGCTAGGGTCGTCTCCAATGAATTTCAAGCCGCGCGTTTTCCGGCCGTGTCCCCTACCGGCCGGTACACCGCGTTCGCGATTAGCAAAGCAGTGACAGGAGAGATCCAGTCCGCCATTGCGATCAGGGATAATGAAAC
>DATLNN010000188.1:0-6739 GCA_035536695.1 Pyrinomonadaceae bacterium
GCACGTTGCGCGCGCAAAGTTGAGCTTGCTGAAGCGCGAGCTGCGCTGTTCCTGCCAGCGTCGGCGGGACGTCCGGGTAAGAGGCAATGTCGCCAAGTGTGAAAACATTTGGATGATTGCGAACCTGCAGGGTCGGTTCGACGATTATCAGTCCGCGCTTGTCCTTCTCGACCTTGAGGTTCTCAATGAGAGGGTTCATGCGCACACCTGCCACCCAAACGACGCCTGCAACTTCGATATCACTTTCCCGTCCGTTGTGTTCCAGGGTCAGCACATTCGGCTCGACGCGCGCGACGCGTGTCTGCGTGTGAATCTCAATACGCTGTTCAGCCAACTCGCGCTCCACATATTCACGAATCTCGCCCCCCATGCCCGGCACGAGTCGATCGGTCATTTCGATGATAATGACGCGCGGCTCACCGCGTAGCGCGCGGCGCTTCACGGCATCGCGCAGCAGATCGGCCATCTTGGTTGCCAGCTCAACGCCACTAGCGCCTCCGCCCACGACAGCGAATGTGAGCGCTGCCCGGGTGTCCTGGGGGGCGGCATCGGGTTGAATGTGATCGAGCGCCTCGGTCATGCGCCGTCTCAGACGGTTAGCATCGTCGATTTCCCTAAACGGCAAACTAAACTCTGCCGCGCCTTCAACGCCCCAGTAATTCGTCGTTGCGCCCAGTGCCAGCACAAGCGCGTCGGTAGTGAGCGGCGCGGGGCGGCCCTCAATTGTCACAGAGCGCTGATCCAGGTCGATCGATGTAACGGCGCCACGCACCGTGCGCACGTCATCGAGCAACTCTGAAAAGCTCGGGGCGATATGCCAAGCCTCTACCTCGCCGCTCAGGTACTCGTAGAGCATTGGCTTGAACAGGAAGTGATCGTTCTCATCAACCAAGGTCACGTCTCCGGCTCCGGCCAGCTCGAGTGCCGTGAATAATCCACCGAAGCCTCCACCAAGAATCACAATTTTCTTTTTGTTCCTAGCCATTTATGCCAAAGGCAACAACACGCTTTTAGTCGGTCGGCGCATGTAATTGGATTCCGAAATCGTCAAAACCGCAAACGCAACGCAGGGATGGAAGTTACCGGCATGGTTCAAACAGCCGCGAATTCTTCCTAGAGTTGAACCTGATACAACACAAATCTGCCGGTTTGATTGCTGGCGAAAATAAGAGTTTTACCATCTTTAGAGAATTGGGGCGTAGTCTCTTCGGCTTTGCTGCGCGTCAAGCGGAGAAGCCCCGCGCCGTCCGAGTTCATCAAGTAAATTTCCGCGTTTCCGTCTGCGCCGCCGACAAAAGCAATGCGTTTTCCGTCGGGAGAAAAGGCGGCAGAGGTGTCGTGAAAACGTCGGGCAGACAAGCGTTTTTCATTTGCCGGATTGTTAAACTCGAGCAGAAAAATATCCAAGCCTCGAGAATCGGCGTTCTGCCGATCACCCGCGAAGGCAAGATAAAAACCATCGGGTGAAAATGCCGGCGCCATTTCGTAACCTTCTTTTTCCGTGACCCGACGCTGGTTGCCGCCGTCCACGTTCATCCGGTAAAGATGCGACTTTCCGTAAAAATCTCGCACGAAAATTATCTCGTTTCCGTCGGGCAAAAAAACCGGATTCGAGTCAGACAGCGGGTCGTTAGTCAAATTTTGCAAATTGCTCCCGTCGGCGTTGATGATAAAAATCTCGGAATTTCCGCCCGCACGGTCGGTAAAAACAATTCGCCCTCCGTCAGGCGAGAAGGCGGGCGCAAGTTGAGAATCCAACGGATAATTAGGCGCGGTTTTGAAAATCGTCCTCGTTTTGTTCGTTTCCAAATCCGTCAGGCGAAGCTCAAGGCTCCGGTCTTCGACCCGCGCTTCATAAAGAACCTGTCTGCTGTCCGGCGCAAGACGGGGAGAACTTAGACCGGCGGTTTCGTCGCTCAAAACAAGTTTTGACGGGTAAGGCTCGACCTTTGCCCGAACAATTTGCGCTTTGCCGTTTTGATTGGTCCATAAAACTATCTCAGTCCCGTCCGCTGACCAGCATTTCGGAGCGATTCCTGTCGTACCATTCAGATTGGAAATTTTTCGCGGCGGCGAATCGTCGTTCAGGTTTTTCAGATAAATTTCGGTGCGTTCGTTTTCGCGGTTTGATTGAAAAGCGATTGCCGTGCCGTCGGGCGCAAAGACGGGATAATTATCGAACGCCGGATGATTTGTCAGACGGCGGACGTTCGAGCCGTCCGCGTTCACCACATAAATTTCCCCGTTTCCGTCGCGCCACGAAGTAAAGGCGATTTGCTTTCCGTCGTAAGAAACCGATGGGTCGGCGACAGTAGTGTCGTCGGTCAGCTTAATGTTTTTGCCCGTAGCGAGCGTGTATAAAAAAATCTCGGACTTGTCGTGCGAGATTTTTGCCTGATGAACAATCTGCGAGCCGTCGGGCGACCAATCCATATTTCCGCCGCGAATCGGCAGGGCGATTTCATTCGCTCCGCTTGCGTCGGCTAAATAAATGGTTTTGTCGTTCTCCTTCACAAAGAAAACCTTGCTGCCGTCGAACGACCAAACGCCGTGAAGCAAATCTTTGATTTCGCCATTGGCGCGACGCTGACCCGTGCCGTCCGCGTTCATTTGCCAGGTTTCGACTCGCGTGCTTGTGACGTATCTTGAAAAATAAATCTGCCCTAGGTTTGTCCAACGCGCTCCGGTGTCGTCTTGCGAGCCGTCAGTCAAAAAAACGATTCCGCTTTTATCCGTTACGCCGGTCTGTTTTTGCCTTGGCCAAAACCAAGCCACGCCCGCCCCTAGCAAAAGAATCAAACCCAAAGTCACAAAACCCGCAGCGCGTGAAAAACTTTTACGCTGCGGCGGTAAAGCAAGCGGCGGCCGTTCGTAAAAGTCATTTTCGACTTTGACGGTTAACCTTTTTACCGTCCGTTTTTCGAGAATCGTATCTTCGGCTGGCCGGAGAATTTGACTTACTTCCGCGGAAAAGCGATAGCCGTGTTTCGGCAAGGTCTCGATGGTTATTTCGCCGGAATTGAGCAGTTTCCGTAGGCGCGAAACATATTTGGCCAGGTTGTTTTCCTCGACATGCGTTCCGGGCCAAAGCGTTTGCAGCATCTGTTCCTTGCTTAAAGCTCGGCCGTTGTTTTCGACCAGCAAGAGCAGTGTCGCGAATTCCTTGGCCGGCAGATGCAGAGGCTGACCATCTACCAGCAAGGTTTTCTCCTGCGGATCCAGCAGGAACCGTCCGAACTGATAAATGATCCGTTGATTTGCTGGCGCTTCATTCACGGCAGAAACAATTCAGAAGAAAGTCAAAAAAGCTCCAAGACAATTTCGGGGGATTCAAGCAGGATACGGCACGGTCGTTTGAATCTTAGTCGCGCCGAACTACCAAAGGCAACAGTCTCGGTATTCTTCTTTGCGGTTCTTGGCGGGCTTGGCGCCTTTGCGTGAGAGAGTCGCTACCAGAGAGGCACGTTCACGCAAAGGCGCAAAGGAACGTAAAGGAACGGAAAGACCCGACGCCGAAGATGAAACGAAAAACCGAAATTACTTTTGAAGTCGAAGAGTTGATCGCAATCAAAGCGCGACGTGCATTCCAGGGCTTTTGTCGAGAATGCGACGCCTTCGTCGAGATGTTGCCGCCGGAAGCCGCGGCGGTGCTGACCGGATTGGGCGAGCGCGAGATCTTCCGTTTGATTGAGACGGGCGAGGTTCATTTTATCGAAGCCGAGCGCGTTTTTGTTTGCCGGGACTCATCGATTAATCGGTCAAAGACGCTGTTGATGAGCGACGCGAAATTGATTGGAAGTTGATGCTCGTCCGGGACATGTCCAACACTGGCCTGCGGGTTTAAAGTCGAGCGGCGGGCGGCACGGTCGCGTCATTCGGTAGGAAGGGCGATTTCCGGGTTGACGGCCTTAACAGCATCTTCTTTGTCCCCGGCGGCAGGTTGATTATCAAGGAGAACACAAACCGCCGTCACCGGATTCGCACGCGCCACAACCTGGGCGCCGGCAATGCCATGGACTTTTTCGTCAACACGTCGAGCTGATTCTAAAGGTGAAGCGCAAACAAATAATTCCGTTCGTGACTGTGGTTATGCTGTTCGCGACGATCGTTGTGGGTGCCAGTCTGAGTCGAAGCCTGCCTTACGGTGAGTTGTCTGCGCTTCATAATGTTACGAAGAGGACAGGCAGCGCCGTCGTTGCTACTGCCCCGGCACCCCAGTCGAGTCAACGATTCGAAGCCGCGCCGAACGTGATTGCCGGTGGTGGCGGCACGAGCAGCGGCATGACCAACCAGGGTGGCGTTATCAGCATTGACGGCACAATCGGCCAAGCGGCAGCCGGTACCACACGGACTCCACCGCCTACGCAAAATCCGGGAGCGCCAATAATTTATACGGAACAGGGTACTGATAATGTGGCCGCGCTGAACTCGGTAACCTTTGTGCGCTCGCCCTTTCGCCTCTTCGACCCCCATAACTTCAGCGCCGATCAGCGCACGCGAATAATCTTCTTCACGTCGGACCTCGGACTCACGCAGCCGAATGCATCAGTCTTAACGGTGCAAGCATCAGGCGCAAATCTGCCGGTAGAAAAGGTGGGGACTCTATCCGGAGTGCCGGGGTTGAGCGGCTCTTACATAATTGTGAGGCTTCCCGATGGGCTGCCAACAGGGCCGCTGCAACTGACCATTACCTTGCGTGGCCTGGTGAGTAACGTAACTATCCTAAACATCTCCGCCCCCCAACAGTTTGCGAATCAGCCTCCGTCAGTTAACGCCGGGCCGGATCAAACCATCACGCTCCCGGTCAATACGGTGAACCTCGTTGGCACGGCGACGGATGACGGGCTGCCGGCAGGGACGCTGTCGGTCAGTTGGAGCAGGGTGAGCGGCCCGGCGTCGGTCACCTTCGGTAACGCGAGTGTGGCCACAACGACCGCCACCTTCAGCTTGGCGGGCACTTATGTGCTGAGGCTGACGGCCAGTGACACGCAGCTTGCGAGTAGCGACGAGGTGACGATCACGGTCAACCCGGCGGCGACCGCTTCTCTGACGCCCGAACAGCGTCTAGCAGCATTGGATGCCGTTAGAGCACAGTTCGAGTCTCTGAGCAGGAGCAATCCGGACCGGAATGCGGTCAATCAAGAGTTGCTGAGTTTCATCCGCAGCCGGCCGGAGTTCGCCGAGTCGGGTATCACATCGGATTCTTGCGTCTGGGCGAGGTACACCGACGGGGTGGAACTAGTCGTCGTCAATCATGGTGATCTGCCAGATGCTTCCAGCGTTTCCACCTCGGCTGTTGGGCCGGAGGTCCAGGAATCGGCTTCACGCCAGCCACAGCCTCACCCGCAGCAGGCAAACGTACCCGACTCTGATCGAGCCCGCCTGGTCTTCGCACACGGCCCGGGCTGGGACAATCCAGTTCCAGATGTTCGCGCCTGGTTAAATGACCAAAACTACACCACGTCGATTGGCGAAGGGGCGACCGTCGAGGCTCTTAAGAAGGTTGTTGGTGGCGATGGCGTCTTCTTCTTCAACGGACATGGCGGTACATATGGCCTTCCAACTGATGTAACGCCGCAACCGTATGCCCTTGGGACGGCAACGGAGGTGACTCTTAAAAACTTGGACTTTAGAGAGCTGGGGTATGACTTAGAGCCAAATGCTCAGGGCCGCGTTCGCCTTCGGCTCATGATATCTAATCATGAGCCAAAACTAGGGGGCAATGAATATCATAAGATCATGCACTACGCCATCACGAGCCAGTTCATCCGAGACTATTGGGGTGACTTCGGTCCAAATAGCTTTGTCTTCATCAACGCCTGTGGCAGCGCCCCTTCGGGAGCCGGGCAATACTTCAGCGAGGTGTTTAGGGAGAAAAAGGCTTCCGTCTACGCCGGTTGGACGGAAACTGTGCACTGGCCGATAGCAGCACAGACGGCGAGGCTCGTTTTTGATCGGCTGCTCGGGGCGAACAAAGTTTTCCTCGAAAATGGCTTCAAGCAACGCCCCTTTGACTATCCGTCTGTAGCGAAAGACTTGCTGGAGCACGGGTATGGGTACGACCCGGTGACCAAAGCCCAATTGGAGTTTAAACATTTTTCGGGCGATTTCAGACTGCTGGCCCCGAGCATCGCTCGGATGGACGTTGACGAAGAGGCGGAGCAACTCATCATCAACGGCATCTTTAGCGATAACAAAGGCCCTAATAGTAGGGTCACTGTAGATGGTCAGGAGCTCGTATGCGCAGAATCAGACTGGAAGAACGGCGAAATCAAGTGCAAATTACCCGCCACAGGTCCCGGATCATCGGGCGATGTCATCGTTACAGAGCGTGGTCACAAGAGCAACGTCGCGCAACTCACCGAGTGGGAGGGAGATTTCGTCGTCTCAATAAACACCGATGTGGGCCCTCATCAGCAGCAGGGGACAATTCATGCCCGTTTCCGTGCCGATGCGCGCGAATGGCGACCGGTAATTCACAATCCGCCAGTCATAACTCCTGACATGGGGTTCGCGGCGACGATGGATTCGTATCTGGACTATTCGTGCATCGGGTCATCTACATATACATACCCGGGTCCGCCTGCGAATACGGAAACGGTTACTTGGTCCGGTGCAGGTAGAGTACCGAGATTCACAGAGGACATAGTGTTGTCGGGTAAATTCATGTTTCCGGTAGGCCATTTTGTGAACTTTCGGAGGATAGACGTAATTGTCAGTTACACAGCGGTCGGCGTTT
>DATLNN010000189.1:0-5740 GCA_035536695.1 Pyrinomonadaceae bacterium
TCGAATTCGAGAGCTCCCTTCGTTTCACGGTAAGCATATAGACGGAGAGCAGCTTCGCGTTGAAGCTCGATCTGTTCACGCAGGCCCGAAACTCGTGAAAATTTCTCCGGCTCCGTGCCCCCGTCGAACCAGCTGCCGACCTCGGGGTATGAAAGCTTTGCATGATTATGGACCCGCGCGCGGAAGAAGGTGCTTGACGGTACGTCTCCATCCTCTTTGATCGTCATATCGGCGACAACCGCGAGGCGATCGGCCCCTTCATTCAGTGAGGTCAGATCAGTAGAGATCTGCTCCGGGAGCATGGGGAAAACCCGCCCGACCGTGTAAACGGAGACCGTATTCCGTCCGGCGTGATCGTCGATCGGCGAACCTTTCGGAATGAGCGAATCGACGTCGGCGATGCCCACGAGCAGCCTGATGTCGCCATTCTCGAGCCGCTCAGCCCACTCCACCTGGTCGAGATCGCGCGACGTTCGGTTGTCGATAGACGACCACGTTAAGTGTCGGAGGTCCTCGACCTTTTCAGACGCTCGCTCCCCACCCTCGATCTCATCGAGCTGTTTTGCGACCGCATCGGAAAAACGCGGTTCAAATCCATTTTCAAGCAGCGTCTGGTATGCCCTTTCACGCAGCCATTCTGCCTGGTTCTTTTCACTCATTAATCTATCCGGTCCCAGCCGCGTGGCACCTGCGAATACAGTTTATGCTCGGCCGGACGAAAGCCTTCCCTGACTGATAAACATTCGAGCCGCTCCACTTTAAGCATTGGTGCGTCGAACTCTATCACATTGAAAGAGTGCGCTTCGCCGCGGACCCGGGCCGACGTCGCCGTGCCCGCCTGTATGATCAGAGCCACGTGGCCGTCGTTGAGGGTATAGCGTTTTGCTGTCGTCTCGATATTGCTTACATGAAGATGCCCAGACAGAAAGACGTCGGCCCCGCAGTCCGCAAGCCGCGGCATTGCTTTCTGCGCGCGGCCCACTATGTCTCTCTCGTCCATTCCCTCGGGCAGGTCGAAGGGGTGATGGGTGACAACGACCTTCAGGATGCCGTCATCAAGCCCACACATCTGCGAGCGGACCTCATCGATCTGCTCGCGGCTGACCCGGCCGCCTTTTATTGTCAGCGACCGGGCGGTGTTGATGCCGACGACCGCCAATTCGTCGTCGAAATACTCGGGTGAAAGGTCGGTTGTTATATGTTCTTTGTATTTCTTAAGGGGACGAAAAAAACGGTCATAAATATTATAAAGCGGCACGTCGTGATTGCCCGGTACAACGATAAGCGGACGCGGGAGCTGGTCGAGAAACAGGCGGGCCGCCTTAAATTGTTCGGTTCGGGCACGCTGGGTAAGGTCGCCTGATACGACCACCACGTCGGGGCCGATCTCATTTATCTTCTCGACGACGCGCCCGGCGATCGCGTCGTCGACCGTTCCGTAATGTATGTCAGATAAATGGGCGATCGTGCGCATATACTATTCGGCGGCAACTGGAGCGATCACCTTCAGGGCCTGAGGCAATATCCTATATTCCAGCGGCGTTTCCAAATTATCGATCTCACCGTCAAAGGCCACCGACAGGCGGCGGCGTCGCGAATGGATAGTAATCGAATCGACCAGCACCTGTTCAAACTCCCGCCATTGTTTAACGCTGCCGGTAAATGTCTTGAGCAGTAATAGTATAACCCCCCAGCGGCCGCCGCTGTGCAGGAAGTAGACGCTCAGCTTGCCCTCGTCGAGGCGCGGGCGGCGCCCGACATTGTAGAGTTCCATCTCATATTCGTTATTCCCAACGAATACGAACGGCGTTTTACGAAGAAACGACTTGCCATCAATATCGATCCGAACTTTCAGAAATCGAGCGATTCGAAAAACCCTCAATGCCGCCCAAAATGCCGCCCACCACTTACCGCGGCCGAGACGCTGCTGTTGCTCGCGTTTGCGGACAATGCGCGGATAGAGGCCGATGCTGGAGTTATTAATAAACAGTCGGCCGTTGACCTCGGCTAGATCGATCATGCGCGTATGGCCGGCGGCGATCACGCCGATGGCTTTGTTAAGCTCTTGAGGGATCTCGAGGTCTTTCGAGAAATTATTGAGAGTCCCGAGCGGAAGCACGCCCAGAGTTTTACCAGCTCGATAAACCTCCGCGGCAACCGCATTGACCGTTCCGTCTCCGCCGCCAGCGACAATGATCTCGGCGTCGCCCTCAGCCGCTTTGCGTGCAAGCTCGTCAATTCTCTCGTCAGGACCGACAATATGAACATTTGCCTTGACGCCATGCGCAACAAATCGCTCCCTGAGACTCTGCTCGGTCTCGCCCTCAAACACACTGCCCGAACCGGCATTAACAATTACCTCTATGGGAGCACTCATCTTAGTTATCTGTTGACACCTCGCCAAAAGGGGATCGCTCTCTCGCGCCGTGTCCCATGTCCCACTTGTCCCGCTTGTCCCGTTGTCCCATTTGTCCCACAGAGGTTGGGACAGATACCTGACTATGGCTAACTGACTGCCATTCCGTGGGTTACGGCCGTCATCCGCTCACCTGGCACATCGGCGCAGCGTCTTATTCCAGACTTTCTGTGGGACGATGTAGCGCATTAGTGGCAATAAGTGTCGCATTCTTCTCACAGGAATGTATCGTGACTCGCTTTTTCCATTTTACCGTAAGCGATACGCCAGGTCTCAACCTCGACGGATAACACGGAAATGCAACATCGTTGCAATGATAGCACAACACCTACTAAAAGTCAATCCGAGGCCGAGACATCCGATCTCTAGCGTAGATAATCTTCGAGGCGGGTGGAAGCGTCCGTCTTTTCGTCGCGGTATTTGACAATTATGGGGCAATAGATGGAGAGACCGTTCCTCTGACCAAAATCGTTTATTACGGCACGCGAGCCCTGGACGACAACGGCTCCGATGGGGATCTCAAGCGATCCGCCGGCTTCAGCTTTTATAATGCGTTCGTTCGGGAGGTCGAATACGGGTGTCGAGCGGGTCAGGATAACGCCGCTGGCCAACACGGCACGCTCGCGCACGATCGTGCCCTCATAAACACCGGTATTGCCACCGACAAGCACGTCGTCCTCGATGATAACGGGCGTCGCGTTGACGGGTTCGAGCACGCCGCCGATCTGGGCGGCGGCTGAAAGGTGAACGCGTTTGCCGATCTGGGCGCATGAGCCGACGAGGGCGTGGCTGTCGACCATAGTGCCTTCGTCAACATAGGCACCGACATTTATATAGGCGGGCGGCACGACGACGACCGTGGGGGCCACATAGCTGCCATCGCGTATCGCAGAGCCGCCCATAACGATCCTGATGCCGTCGTCGATGGTCATCGGACGCAATGGAAAAGTGTCCTTGTCAAAGAATTGCAGTGTCTCGGTCGATTTAGACATCTCGACCATCTTGCCCATTCGGAACCCCAGTAAAATGCCCTGCTTGACCCAGGCGTTTGCCTCCCAGGTTCCGTCAGCACCTTTTTCGGCCGAGCGAATCTCGCCGCGACGAAGGGCGGTCTTGAATTCTTCGTAAATGATCCTGTCATCGGCGCTGAACTCGGTTTTTGTGAATAATTCCTCTATCTTTTCTCTTAATTCCATTTCGGTCCCGCATTTCCTGCTGTCGCCCGGTACACGGGCTGGTCATATTTATGTGACACGATTCCATACCGGAACGGCATGGGCTACATGCTTGGTGGCCGTTACACGGTCTTGGAATACCGCCTGCCTCTGGCTGCCCGCGTAGCGGGCATCAGCATGTACTACATGCTGTGGCCGTTACACGGCCGTAGAATACCGCCTGCTTTTGATTGCCCGCGTAGCGGGCATCAGCATGTAGCCCATAGCCCGTGGCTATGGGAAATACGGCACGACGAGAACTGAGCTATCGTAGATAGCGACAGAAACGTTCATTTCCATAGAAACCGCTCTTCAAACTCTATCCCCGAATACACTAACATGCCCTTGAATTCATCTTCGAACGTAAGGTGCCTATGGTGTTCCTTCTGATTCTGGATATATTTACGAACGCTCGGAACCTGTGATTCACCGACCGAAAATGCGCCGTAACCATCCTGCCATTCAAACTTTGGATGGATGATAGGCCGGGCCCAAACCGTTACAGCAGGTTTAAGGTCTCCGAGGAATTTGGAGACATTATGTGTCGGTTTGAGCTTCGTGAGAATGTGCAGGTGATCGTCAACGCCGCCGATCTCGAGACAAACGCCGCCGAGTCCGCGAATTGTTCCGCCTATGTATTCGTATAAGCGTTCTTCAAATTCGGGGCTGATGAATGGATGGCGTTCTTTCGTCGAGAAAACGATGTGATATAGGAGATTTGTGTATGAATGCGGCATTTTGCTGTCGCCCGCTACGCGGGCTCGCATTATTGTCTGGACGATTTCCCATACCGAAGCGGTATGGGCTACACGCTGATGGCCGTTACACGGCCCGGAATGACCGCGTCAATTGAGATCGGCCAGCTAGAGTTATTAGTTGATCTATCTGCGTGCCATCAACCATGCGTCGCGACGGCTCGTGCGATCAAGCCGATGCCGCCGGCAAAGAGTATTAGCATTATGATCGTGTTGAACAGGCTGGTCGGCTGGAAATAGATCTGGAGGTTAATCAGGATGCCGGACGCGATGATGACGATGCTGATCACGATCAGGATCCAGCCAACCGCAGACCGGCCGTTAAAAAAAACGAATCCGATGCCGAAGATGAGCGGGACGAGCGACAAACCGAATGTGTTATAGCCGCCCCAGTTCCAAAAACCGCTGGTCACGATGACGCGACTGATCAGCATATAACCACCGGCGATCGTCATCACAAAGCCGATCACAAACTCGATCAGACCGCCAGAGGTTCCGCCGACGTTTTTTAGGTCGTTGATCTCCATTACTTTTTGGGTTCGACGAGGCGATTATATTTTCGAAGCGCGTCTTTGAGCCGGTCGTGCGGAAGGGCGAACATTTTGTTACCGTTAAGCCCCGTCATGGTCTCGGCGGCAACCATCGCATTGATTATCGCCTCCTCGGTCGCCTGTGCGGTGGCCCAAAAGAGCATGTTGATGCGGTCGTTCGGCAGCATCTTGATGTCCGAGATCCCCTGGTCTTTGCTCGCTTCGACGGTGTTTGCGGTCGAGAATGCGATGAAAATATCACCGGAAGAGTTCTCGCCGCGTCCGCCGACGTTGCCGATACCGAGCGAGACGCGTTTTACGAGCCGTTTAAGCTGATGCGGAAGCAGCGGAGCGTCTGTCGCTACGACGACGATGATAGAGCCTTGTCCTTCGATCGGCGCTCCCACCGTCGGACGCAGGTCAGTGATCTCGCGTCCGACGGGTACCCCGGCAACGCTAAACAGCTGCCGAGCCCCGTAGTTGGCCTGGACCATCACGCCGACAGTGTAGCCGCCCTGTGGAGCGGCCAGTATGCGCGACGCCGTACCGGTGCCGCCCTTGAAGCCATGAGAGGACATTCCGGTGCCGCCGCCGACGTTCCCCTCGGCAGGCGCACCTCCGTTCGCCGAATCAAGTGCCTGAAATACGTGCTCCTTTTTGACGTGAAAGCCGTTTATATCGTTGAGGAAGCCGTCATATGTCTCGGCAACCACCGGCAGGCTGAAATCGCCCGAATAGCCGCTGCCTGTAAATTTCTTCGTCCCCCACTCGATCACTGCGTCGCGAACCACTCCCACACTGTGCGTGTTGGTGATCATGATCGGT
>DATLNN010000190.1:0-3735 GCA_035536695.1 Pyrinomonadaceae bacterium
AGGGCGACGTTATCAAACAGATACAGGGAATCGACCCGGTAGCGGCGGCCGAGGGGCGGGCCCGCCGGCCTGAAAAGGGCGACGTCGAGATCGACGCAAAGGGTAAATACGTGCTGCCAGGGCTGATCAACCTGCACGGCCACACCCATGACGAACGAGGCGGCAAGCCGATGCCGGTCGATTACTGCTTGAAATTGTGGCTCGCGAGCGGCATAACGAGTGTGAGAGACGTCGGCGCGGGCAGGAAAACGCTCGCTTGGCGCGAGGACAGCGCCTCGGGCAAGCTCGCCGCCCCGCGCATCTTTGCTTATGGTGTCTTTCAGGGCGGCCCGGCGACGACGCCGGAGCTGGCCCGGGCACGTGTGCGCGAGTTGAAGACTGCGGGTTACGACGGCATTAAGCTCTTCGGCATCGATCGGGATCTCATGGCGCCGATGATGGACGAAGCCAAGAAACAGGGAATGCGGGTCGCCCATCATACGGGCGTTGAAGAGACAAATGCGTGGGACGACATCAAATTCGGTACGACGAGCATCGAGCACTGGTACGGCATACCTGACGCGGCAATTCCTACCGGGCGCCAGAATTTTCCCGCGGATTACAATTACAACGATGAGGTTGACCGGTTTCGTTACGCCGGCCGCCTCTGGCGCGAGGCCGACTGGGACCGGTTGATGAAGGTTTTCGACGGAATGGTCGAAGCCGGCGTCGCCTGGAACCCGACGCTCGATATCTACGACGCATCGCGCGACCTGCAGCGGGCGCAGACCAATCCGGCTTTCGCCGAATATCTGCATCCAGTCTTGGAGGAATACTTTCGCCCGAACCGGTCGAGTCATGGATCGTACTTCATAGGGTGGACATCGACCGACGAGACATTCTGGAAGGAAAATTACCGCATTTGGATGAAGGCCCTAATGGAATTCGAGCGCCGTGGTGGCGTCATCGGGGTGGGCGAGGACGCGGGGTTTATATATCAGATGTATGGGTTCGGCCTGGTACGCGAGCTCGAACTGCATCAGGAGGCAGGTTTTCATCCTCTGACGGTCATTCGGCACGCGACCTCGAACAACGCGCGTATTATGGGGCAGGAAGACAAGCTCGGCCGCATTCGCGTTGGATTCAAGGCCGATCTGATCGTCGTTAACGGCAACCCGCTCGAAAATTTCAAGGTCTTGTACCCCACGGGCATCGAAGAGATCAGGGAAGGCAAGGTGGTCAAAACCGGGGGCGTGGAGTGGACTATAAAGGACGGCATACCATATCACGCCCCGACGCTCGCGGCTGACGTGCGCGAGATCGTCCGACGAGCGCGTGGGTCGCGGCCTAACCGTGGATAGCCGTAGCAGGGTAAGCAACTACGACACCTGTTTGATAATCAAACTTTGCGGATTCGCTTCAGAGCTACTTCATTTATATGAGATTGGTATCGCTTTCGTTGTTGTGCCTTGCGTTAGCGGCTCCGGCGTTCGCGCAGTCTGCGCGTGTAAAGGCGACTGCAACTCCGACGCCAAAACCTATCGTTGGGCCCTCGGCGGTTTTCATGCCGGCTCACGCCAAACCCGATCCGCTAAAGTCGCCCCAGACACCAGCCACGAAGGCCGATCCCGATGAGATCATCAGGGTAGACTCTGTCCTGGTCCCGATACCCGCGTCGATTCTCGACGTCAACGGCCGTGCCGTTGGTAATTTGAGTCTCGCGGACTTTGAGCTAAAGATCGATGGCCGCGTTGTGGAGATCGGCGAAATGTCGCGGAGCGAGACGCCGATCAGGTTGGCAATGCTGTTCGATAACTCGTCGAGCGTAATGCTCGCGCGTGAATTTGAAAAACAGGCGGCCCTCCGTTTCTTCCGGCGCGTAATTCGGCCAGATAAAGATCTGGCGGCATTATTCTCGGTCGCTGACTACACCCGCCTCGAACAGCCGTTTACCAATGATATCTCGCTGCTCACCAACGCTATCGAGATGTTTCCGGAACCCAAGGGCGCCACCGCGCTGCTCGACGGCATAGTCAAGGTGGCCGAGTACCTGAAATCGGCAAATGGGCGTCGAATCGTCGTGATCGTCTCGGACGGCGAGGACACATACAGCGATCTTGAGACCACGCTCGAGGCGGTGCTGCGATCGTTACAGATGAGTGATTGCCAGGTATATGTGGTGAAGACTAAGGACTTTGAAAATTTTAAGCGCACGGGGGTTCGCGGAGGTAATGCCAACATCCGAGCTCTTACGGCCGAGCGTCGGATGATCGAGATCGCCGCTCAAACCGGCGGCGCTGTTTTTTCGCCGATCGATGAAGCCGAATTGAAAGATGCGTTCGATCGGATCTCTGCCGAGCTGTCGCAGCAATATGTCCTAAGTTATTATCCTGAGAGCGACAGTGACAAACGCGGTCAGTTTCGCGCGATCTCGATCGCGATCAAAGGGAAACAACATCTTAGCGCCCGAGCGAGAAAAGGGTATTATGTGCCCAAGCGGTGAGGGTTTCAAAGAACCCGATCTCGGATGGTTCCCGCGTTCTATGCTTAAAGACGACCTTGTCTCATTTCTCCAACACCTTAAATACGAGCGCAACGTAAGTCCGCACACGCTTCGCAAT
This sequence comes from Pyrinomonadaceae bacterium, assembly GCA_035536695.1. Lineage (GTDB taxonomy): Bacteria > Acidobacteriota > Blastocatellia > Pyrinomonadales > Pyrinomonadaceae > OLB17. The sequence continues at coordinate 2,601 of DATLNN010000190.1, forward strand.
TATGCGAGCGATCTGGAGCAATTCAGGACGTATTTGCTTGGCGTGGAAAGGCGTGAGGACATTCCGGCGGCAGACATCGACCGGCTGACGATACGCGAATGGATGGCGACCTTGCATGATCACAATAAGAAGACGTCAATAGCGAGAAAGCTTGCCAGTTTGCGTACCTTTTTCCAGTTTCTGATCCGCGAAGGAAAGCTCGAATCAAACCCGGCCAAACAGGTCGCCACGCCCCGGGTTGACCGCAAGTTGCCGACCCATCTGTCGATGGAGGACGCCGCCAGGTTTATCGAGACGCCGGATGTAAACACTGATCTCGGACGACGCGACCGGGCGATCCTCGAGTTCTTATATGCGACAGGTATCCGGGTCGGTGAGCTCGTAGGAATAAACATCGGCGATATCGACTTCCGCGAGCGCATGGTTCGCGTGACCGGCAAGCGCAAGAAGCAGCGGATCGTCCCCTTCGGCGAACCCGCGGCGCATGCCGTTGAAAACTATTTGAGTGAGACGCGCGGCCTCTTTCTCACAGGCGCACCGGAAGCTGCCCGCGACACGGGCGCCTTATTCCTGCATCGCCGCGGCGGGCGCCTCACGGCCCGCTCGGTCGGACGTATGATCGACAAATACATCCGGCAGTGTGCCGATATTTACAATATCTCGCCCCATTCGCTCCGCCACACCTTTGCTACCCACCTCCTCGACGCTGGCGCGGATCTGCGAGACATCCAGGAACTATTGGGGCACGCCCGCCTCTCGACTACGCAGATCTACACCCAGGTCTCGATGGAGAAGATGATCGAGGTCTATGACAAATCGCATCCGAAGGCCTGACGTGTCTTGTTTCGAAGCGGTGCGTTTAATATCATTTCAACAGTCTCTCCTAACGATAATCATGATAATTCACAGGTCTCTTGTCGCTCTCGTTCTCGCGTTTGCCTCGGGCTCACTCGCACAGGATAAGCTCCTAACCCTCGACGACATCTTCCACCCCGACGCCTCAAAGCGTGTCCGCTTTGCCGGAACCCCGGTTGCGGTTCGGTGGGCGGCGGATGGCAGGTCGTTCAGGCAGATGGTGAATGGACGGATGATGCGCGTCGACGCGTTGACTGGACGTGCAGTCCCTTATTTGGAC
>DATLNN010000191.1:0-2848 GCA_035536695.1 Pyrinomonadaceae bacterium
CTGGATAAGCGGGGTTCTTTCGTGCGTCTTCGGCGCGATCGGGTTCCTCGCCGTCGCCTGCTTTCATTTTCCCGAGCTCTTGACGATGCCCGAGCTGCGTTCCCTCTATCCCGTGCCGTATATCCGCGCGCTGCTCCAGTTCATACTCGTCAGTTCCTTCGTCCTGGGGGTAATCAGCATCTATTTGCGGCGCTCAAAGTCTATTGGGGGCATCGGCATTCTGCTCACGCTGACCGCCGCGCTGTTCGGCGGATCGCGGGTTCCGATAGATGGCGAGCTGGCTGACGGGCCTTTTCTGGGCCTGGATTGGTTCCTGCTGAACATCATCGCGTTTTCCGTCATTTTTGTGCCGCTCGAACTGCTATTTCCGTATAGGCGGGAGCAGCCGATCTTTCGCAAGTTTTGGAAAACGGACCTGGCGTACTTTTTCGTCAGCCACGTTTTCATCCAGATAGTAACCATACTCACGCTCAAGCCGGCCGTTGTTTTCTTCGAGTGGACGACCTACACGGCGATCCGGTCGTTTATTGGCGGGCAGTATTTCATCGTCCAGTTCATAGGCATTTTGGTCGTGGCCGACATGACTCAATACTGGGTCCACCGGCTGTTTCATTCGGTGCCGCGATTATGGAAGTTTCACGCCGTTCACCACTCCGCCGAAACCATGGATTGGCTGGCCGGCTCACGGCTGCACCTCGTCGACATAGCCGTGACCCGTGCGCTTTCGTACGTACCGATCTACTGGTTGGGCTTTTCAGAAGGGCCCTTGTTTGCCTACATAATCTTTGTAAGCATCCATGCGACCTTTATACATTCAAACTTCAGGGTCGAGTTCGGACTGTTGAGATGGCTGATCGCTACTCCTAGATTTCACCACTGGCACCACACGTCCGATCCGGCGGTGCTTGACAAGAACTTCGCCGTCCACTTGCCATTCATTGATAAGATCTTCGGCACATATTACTTCCCACGCGCGGCGTGGCCGACCACCTACGGGGTGACAGATGCCGATCTGCCGCCCAGCGGATTCTTTGCACAGCTGGCCTATCCGTTTCGCTCAAAGAGTTAGTTATAGCGGCACGAATCCCCAAATATGGACTTTTGCGAGCTGACAACCTCGGCAATCGATATCAACTCGGTGGCGCGTCGTGTCGTTCCGCCGGACTGCGGCGCAACAGTCACCCTTGACGGGTACGCCCGAAAACTTACAAAGCAGAAAGATGGCTCGATTCGCGAAACATTGTTTCTGGAATACGAGGCGTATGACGGTATGGCGATCAGCGAGATGCGCAAGCTTGTCGAGGAGGCCAAAGAGCAATTCGATATCTCAGTGGTCGGGATCGTGCACCGCACAGGCAAACTAGAGATCGGCGAGACAAGTGTCGTCATCTCGGTCGCCGCCCCCCATCGAAAGGCAGCTTTTGCGGCCTGCGAGTGGCTCATCCGCGAGCTCAAGCGTACCGTCCCGATATGGAAAAAAGAGGTCTACGCTGACGGTGAGCAGTGGGTTGAGGGTGACCAAGCCGGCGCGTAATCGAGAATTGATAGGACCGTAACGGCGATTCTTGCCAGTGACTTCAAACTAGCATATCATTCAAGCAAATTTCCATAGCACATTCCCGTGCGATCCAGGGGCGACGGTCTAGCTAGAATTCATACATTGAGGGGGACATCTGTATGCGTAAACTGTTCTTTTTGATAGCGGTTATATCGGCGATGGCTCTATTCGCGTTTGGCCAATCGCAATCTACGAGCGGCAATATCGAGGGGCGGGTTATCGACTCGAACGGAGCGGTCGTGCCGGGCGTTGCGGTATCGGCTACGAACCAGGATACAGGGTTTGGTAAGACGATCCTGAGCGATGACGATGGCAATTACATTTTTGTTCTGCTACCGCCAGGAAACTATAAGGTCGAGGTGGCCGCGATAAAGGGCTTTGCAGCCGCTACATATAACAATGTTGCGGTCACCGTCGGAGCGAAGACGACGCTTGAGATCACTCTAACCGCCGGCGGCAGCGTCAATGTGGTAGATGTAACGGCCGAGGGCCTCGGCGTGGAAACGACGCGTACGTCAATATCAACCACCGTCGATGAACGCCGTGTCACGGGATTGCCGACGAACGGACGCAACTTTCTTGATTTCGCCACGTTGGCCCCCAACGTCGTTCGCGATCCGACACGATCGGGTGATCTGGCCGTGGGCGGGCAGAAGGGCACCTTGAACAGTATTCAGATCGACGGTGCGAGCAGCGACAATACATTCTTCGGCCAATCGTCAGGCCGCATCGGTTCGGGGCGGGCGCCGTCACAGTTCTCGATCGATACGGTCAAGGAATTTCAGGTCAACCAAAACGGCTTCTCGGCGGAATACGGGCGAGCCGCGGGGGCCGTGATCAATGTCGTCACGAAATCCGGGACGAACCGGTACACCGGCAGCGCTTTTGAGTATTTTCGCGATGAATCGCTTAACGCGAGGAACCCGAATCTCGTAGCCCAGAATCGGGCGAGGCCCTCGGGCCAGATAAACCAGTTCGGCGGCACTTTCGGAGGGCCCATCCGCCGCGACAAGGCGTTTTTCTTTGCCGCTTATGAAGGCCAGCGTTCAGATCTGCCGAATCCGGTGGTGCTCAATTCGCTTCCGTTCGCGCCAGCCGCTGTGCGAACGTTTCTGGCCCCAAAGGTCGTCGGATACGACATCAGCAGGCAACAGGACACTTTTCTTGTAAAGACCGATTTTAATGTGAATCCGGCCAACCAGTTATGGTTCCGGTTCAACTACCAGGATTTTCGCGGCACAAACCTCGAAAGTTCGGGCCTAACGAGTGCTCTCGAACACACTGGAAACA
>DATLNN010000192.1:0-9063 GCA_035536695.1 Pyrinomonadaceae bacterium
CCCCTTGGCTTGGATGTGTCCGGCATAGTAACGGCGCAAGCCGGCACGTTAGTAGGGGCGGTACACTCAGCGTTCCGCCCTTAGTAATACGCGGGCCTCAAGCACTAACGCGAATTGTCTTTTGATTTCGCTGAATTTACAAGTTATCTGGTAAATTCGTAGCCGGGATGAAGCGAACCGAAATGCTGGACCGCGTCCGTTCGCGTGAACAGCCATGGGATATTGTCGTCATCGGCGGGGGCGCGACGGGTGCGGGATGTGCTCTTGACGCGGCGGCGCGTGGGTATGGTGCGCTGCTTGTCGAACAGCACGATTTCGGCAAGGGGACGTCGAGCCGTTCGACAAAGCTCATCCACGGCGGCGTTCGGTATCTGGCACAGGGAAACCTGCGGCTCGTCCGCGAGTCGCTAACCGAGCGAGCAAGGCTGCTGCAGAACGCCCCTCACGTTGTTCATCGGCAGGAGTTTGTCGTTCCGTGTTACAGCCTTTGGGAAAAGCTCCATTACGGAATGGGCCTGAAGATGTACGACCAGCTGGCCGGCGACATGGGCATCGGCCGTTCGCGTGCCCTGTCAAAGAGCGAGACCCTCGTACGGCTCCCGACCGTCAACGCCTCGGGTCTAGCGGGCGGCATTGCCTACTTCGACGCTCAGTTCGACGATACGCGGCTGCTCATCGATATTCTTTCGACCGCGACCCGGTACGAGGCGACCGTTCTCAATTATGCACGCGTAACCGGGTTTCTTCGCAACGACGACGGCTCAATCGCCGGTGTCGAGATAATCGATGCCGAAACGGGTGAAAGTCTTTCGGCAAGCGCACACGCGGTGATCAACGCTTCCGGGGCATTTTGCGATCCGCTGCGAAAGATGGCCGACCCGGGCGCGCGGCCGAGGATAACGTTCAGCCAGGGTATTCACCTCGTCCTAGACCGTAGTTTCCTGCCCTCGGAAGCTGCTGTCATGATCCCAAAGACCAGCGATGGCCGCGTGCTGTTTTGTATCCCGTGGCACGGCTACACGCTCGTCGGCACGACCGATACGTCGGTCGCAAACGCTGAGCTCGAGCCGGCAGCGTTAGGGGCGGAGATAGATTTCGTGTTAGAGACCGCGGCCGGTTATTTGGACAAGAAACCGACGCGTGCCGACATTCAAAGCGTTTTTGCAGGCATACGGCCGCTCATCGCGCGTCGTCCGGCAGCGCGGACCGCGTCGCTGTCTCGCGGCCATGATCTGGTTGTCGATCCGTCCGGTTTGGTGACGATAACCGGCGGCAAGTGGACGACCTATCGCCGGATGGCCGAGGATGCGGTGGACAAGGCCGCCGAAATCGGACAGCTTGGTGAGCATGGCTGCAGAACAAGAAATCTCTTGATCAAACCACCGCATTCGGAAGCGGGACATGACGCCGGACCGTTGCATCCGGCCCTGCATTACACCAAAAATGACGTGCTTCGTGCAATTCGGGACGAAATGGCAAGAACGGTCGAGGACGTGCTGGCGCGCAGGACACGTGGCTTGTTCTTGAATGTCGCCGCGGCGCTCGAAATTGCGCCAGATGTCGCCAACATGATCGCCGAGGAGCATGGAAAGAACCGCGCGTGGGTCGTGGAGCAAATTAAGAGTTTCGGTCAAACGGCGGAATATTATCTCCCGCCTCGCTGATGCCTTAGATGAAGGCTCTACCCGGTATGTAATCGCCTTTCATAACGTCACCTTTTTCAGTTCGGTTTTTATTCCTTCAGAAATAAGGAAAACTTGTTGGACCATGTTCCCGCCGAAACAAACTCAATCTGGCGATCGCTGCCGTCGTCATAGAATAATTTCTTGTTTGACTCAGGCTTTAATTCCTTTGAGTCGGCGCCGACAACGCGGTATCGTTTGCCTGCTCTGTTTTCGATGCTGAACGACCTGCCATTTAACTCGTATGTACCAACAAAACTATCCATCTGTTTCGGTGATAGCCGTATCTCTTTATGCTCGGATGGAAGGGCGATTTTTCGGTCAAACAAAATCGCAGCGACGGCGTTTGCCAAGCCTCTTTCGCTGTCGTTGTTTGATAAATGATAATCGTCCGGTCTGAGTTTTTGAAATGTTGTAATGTCGTCCAATAGCCGTTCCAGCCGCCGTAATGATAAATTTTTGTGTCGCCATAAACGGCTTTGACCGCGAACCCATATCCGTAAGCGTCTGAACCGTCAACGCTCCCATTAACTTGCGACCGTTCCATTTCGTTGATACTTTCTCGGCTCAAAACTTTCGCGTGTTTGAAGTTTTCCTGCCATTTCAGTAGGTCTAAAGCCGTCGTGTTTACGCCGCGCGAACCTACAATTCCGCTGAGCGGGAGGGCCTTTTTCCACTGAGGTATGTCTTCGGGCAGGCGATATTGTTTCGTTTCTTCATCAAGGATATAGCTCAAAGTGTGATTGGGTATTGTCCGATAGTTTTCGGTCTCCCAGTCTATTATCAGTGTGTCTTTCATCTCCAGAGGATCGAAAAAGTTTTTCGCCATAAAGTCCCTGAAATTTTGACCGCTTATCTTTTCGACAATCGAAGCCAGCAGTGCGTAGTTTGTATTGCTATATTTGAAGCCTTCGCCAGCTTTGAAAGCCGGTTCGGGCTTGTGCTTTATCAATTGCTCGATTAGATCACGGTTGGTGGCGGCTTTATCCGAATCTCAGACCTTATACATCAACTCATTTTGTTCCGGAAGTCCCGAAGTGTGCGTCAGCATCTGCCGGATCGTGACTCCCGGAAAGGGTAGGTCGGGAAAATATTTGGATAGTGAATCGTTTAAATTCAGCAAACCTCGCTCGCGGCACAGCATGATTGCCGCGGCCGTAAACTGCTTGGTAACAGAAGCTATTTCAAAAATGCTCCGGTCGGTCAATGATTTTCTGGTTTTGAGATCCGAGAAGCCGACACTTCTCTTATAAATGACTTTCCCATTCTCAGTCACCAAGATATTGCCGTTAAAATGGTGGTATTTCTGCTTGGCGGCGACAAAATCGCCAATTAGTTTCGCTTTTGACGATTGTGCTAAGGCAACTGTGTGTAAAAGTAAAGCGATGCTGACAAGGAAAACAAATTTATTTCTCATAGCGCGAATTTTTCAGATTAAGAAGAGGTTTGGACAATCTTAAAACACCGATGGGGAAATATTTGTGACAGTCTTTCGCGGCCGACTGACAATATGCGCCGGTGAAAAACGACTATTGAGACTCGTTGTAGTAATCACATCAAACGGAGCCAGAGCACATCGGATGATGAACGCCATCGAACAGAATAATTAAAAGGTCAGCTCGAGAACAAACGCTGCCCATCTGCGCTGAAACGCGGCCATGTCGCGCTCGCCGAGCACGCTCTGGAGTGTTTTGTAGCCCGTAGGGTCCGTCTTGACGTTGGCCGTGAACTCGCGGTAAAACTTGACGAGCAGTTTCTTCTCCTGAAGGTAGTAGCAGAGATAGCGTGCCTGGGCGTAATTGGTTCCGGTCGCATCAGCGTAAAACTCGCGGTCGGTGGTCGAGGTCATCGCCCGAAAGCTCGGCACGCTACTCTTTCTTATTCCCGACTGGAGTCCCGCGAGCCGCCAGTTCGTATAGCCATAGATGCGGCCGTCGACAACGCCCGATTGCTCGTAGAGCGAGCCGAGCCCCTCGTTAAACCACGCCGGGCTGTCAGGGAAATTCGCCTCGACGAACGGGTGGACGATCTCGTGGACGAGCGTGCCGCCGCCGGTCGCGATGTTCATAATCAATGCCCGCTTTGATGGTGAATAATATCCGTAAGGTGTTCCCGGCTCGTCGCCAAAAAACTCCTTTGCGTGTTTGTTATATGAGGCCGCGTCCTTGAACAGCCAGATCTCGAGTATGTTCGCCGGGTCTTTGATGAAGTAATCCTGCTTCAGCCTCGCCACGGTTCCGCGGACAATGCCCTCGGCCGACTGCCGCACTGATGGTTCCGGTTCGTCGCCGATCACGATGAACGGCTTTTCGACAAGTACGGTAAACCCACGGCCAGCGAGTTTGGTTTTCAGTTCGTTGGCGTGCTTTTCAAATGCGGCAACGCTTGTGTCGGAATTGGAAAGGGCCGCGGAAGTGAGTAATAAAAGGAAGAGAAATGTAAAAAAGCCCTTACGCATATCTACTCCGTCGAAACGACATCCTCACCATGAAGAGCGGCATTTAAAGTATGCCAGCTAAGTGATGCACATTTGACGCGCGCGGGGAACTCTAAGACGCCTGAAAAAATCTTTAACTTTCCGAGTTGGTTCTCATCGGTTTCGATATCCAACTCGCCGGTCACCATACGATGGAACTCATTGAACAACGCTTCAGACTCTTCACGCGTCTTGCCTTTTACAGCCTGTGTCATCATCGAGGCCGACGCCTTCGAGATCGCGCAGCCCGAACCTTTGAACGCGACGTCACCGACAACATCGCCGTCCATTTTCACATAAACCCGCAACGCGTCGCCGCACAACGGATTTCTGCCGTCGGCTGTATTATCCGCGTCCTCGATGTCGCGAAAGTTACGCGGGTTTTTGTTGTGCTCAAGGATTACTTCCTGATAAAGATCGCTTAGTTCTGACATAAGAATCTCGGTCAGAAACGCGAGTGTGAACGAGCGTGCAGTCGTCGCGGGGGCACGCTCGTTCACACTGGCGTTTCCGCCCTAGGCAAACACCTCAATAACCTTCTGCACAGCATCAGCCAGCTTATTGACCTCTTCGCGAGTATTGTAAAACGCAAAGCTCGCCCTCGCTGTGGCTGGCACGTCAAAGAACTGCATTACCGGCTGGGCACAATGGTGGCCGGCGCGGACCGCGATGCCCTGCTGGTCCAGGATGGTGCCGATATCGTGCGGGTGGATGCCCTCGACGGTGAACGAGAGCACGCTTGCTTTGTTAGCCGCCGTGCCGATGATCTTGACATCTGGAATGTCGGCCAGCCGCTCGGTCGCATATTCCAGGAGCTCGTGTTCGTAAGCAGCAGCTGCCTCAAAATCGATGGAGTTGATATAGTCGATTGCCGCGCCGAGGCCTATACCGGCGGCGATCGCAGGCGTGCCAGCCTCAAACTTTTCAGGGATCGGCGCGAAGGTTGTCCCTTCAAAGCTAACACTTCTAATCATCCCGCCTCCTGTTTGATACGGCGGCATCGCGTCGAGCCATTTGCGTTTTCCGTAGACGACGCCGCTTCCGGTGGGCGCGTACATCTTGTGCCCTGAAAAGACAAAAAAGTCGGCGTCGAGGTCCTGAACGTCCACGGGAAAATGCGGTACGCTCTGCGCTGCATCAACGCATACCGGCACGCCGAATTTGTGTGCCGTCGCGATCATCTGCTTTATTGGGTTGACCGTACCGAGCGAATTGGAAACATGGGTTGCCGCCACCATCCTGGTGCGCTCGTTGAGCATATTGTCGTACTCGTCGACGATAAGTTCGCCTGCATGGTTCATCGGTATCATCCTGACAATTGCGCTGCGCTCCTCGGCGATCATCTGCCACGGGATGATGTTCGAGTGGTGCTCCATCTGCGAGACCAGGATCTCGTCGCCCTCGTTGATAAATTTTCGCCCGTACGAATGAGCGACTAGATTGATGCCCTCGGTCGTGCCCCGCACAAAAATGCATTCCTTAACGTCCGGCGCGTTAATAAAGCGTTTCACCTTTTCACGGGCCGCTTCGTATGCGGTTGTCGCATGCTGCGACAGATAGTGAACCCCGCGATGGATATTCGAGTGCTCTTCGGCGAGGTACTTCGACCCCCGGTCGATAACGATCTGCGGCACTTGCGATGAAGCCCCGTTGTCAAGGTACACGAGCGGGCTGCCGTTTACCGTCTGCGACAGCACGGGAAAATCTTTGCGTACCTTTTCCACATCCCAATTAGCCATTTTCTCTACTGCTTTCATTATCCCTCAAGAACCGTGTTCAGCCGATTCAGTACCGCCGCGTCGAGCGAAGATTTTATCGACTCGATGGCGATCTTGTTTATGATCTCCTCGGCAAAACCGTAAGTAAGCAGGTTGCGTGCGAGCGATTTCGGCAGCCCGCGCGTCAACAGGTAGAACAACTCCTCTTCCGCTAGCTGCCCGACCGTCGCGCCGTGGGCGCATTTTACGTCGTCGTTAAATATCTCAAGCTGCGGCTTGGTATCGACCCGGGCGTCGTTCGACAGGAGAAGGTTCTTGTTCGACTGCTGTGCGTCGGTGCCATGTGCGTTCTCGCGGACAAAGACCTTGCCGTTAAAAACGCCCCGCGATCTGTCGTTCAACACACCTTTGTAATTTTGATGCGACGTGCAGTTTGGCACCGTATGGTCGATGATGGAATGGGTGTCGCTGTGCTGTGAGCCGTTTAGCATGTAAAGGCCGTCAACCCACACCTCTCCGCCCTCGGCCTTAAACTTGAGATCGATGTCGTGGCGCGAGATCGCGCCGCCGAGGTTGATATTTGTCGAATCGTACCGGCTGCCCGCATGCAGCGCGACTTCCGTCATGCCCACGTGAAACGCCTCTGCCGATTCTCTCTGGACGCGATAATGGGTGAGATTGGCATTGTCCTCGACAACGATCTGGATCGCCGTATTTGTAAACCCATGTCCCGCGTAGGACTCGATGATCGTGGCCTTCGAGCCGCGTTCGGCGATGACCAGGATGTGGGGAAACGATGCATAACCGGGCTCGGCCGCAAACGAGAGATCGAAGGGCGTCTCAATTACAGTCTCTTGAGGAATGCGCAGGACGAACGGTCTAGCGAAGGCCAAATTCAATGCCGCGAAGCCGTTTCGCTCGAAATTAAAGCCGCGGAGGAATTTTAGAAACGTGGGGTCAGAGATCCCATCACTTCCTTCCCACGTCTCGGCCCGCCAGTCAGCTTTGCCTATCGGGGCAACGTTCGTGTATTTCCAATCTTCATTTTTGGGCGTCGGGAAACCGATGTCGCGGAAGACGGTAAATGCCTCTTCGCGCATCAATCGCATGTGGCCATTCGCGTCCTCGATAAATCGTCTGAATTGTTCCGTAAATTGGGTTTCCATTACGGCAGTTGTTGATACCATCTTCTAAAATACCTTTACTAAGCTAAACTTCTCATCGGAGCGCACCGTATTCGCCTTGTCCAGGATCAGCTCACGTGCAATCTGAAGCTTGCCTTCGTTTTCCGCTCTCGGCTTTTTGTCGTCCACAAGCGTCGAGCGGTCATAATCAAATAAGAAATCATGTCGTGTCAATATATATTTGATGCCGAGCCGGCCGCTTTTGCCTTTAATTCTTGCGCGCTGCGCGCCTCCCAGACCATTTTTCTCAGCGTCCAGTCTTCGAACATATAGTCCGAGACCACGGGTTTGCCGATATGGTAGATGTCTCGACGCATGTTTATCCGCAGACTTTCGCAAGCGCCGCGACCCCGCTCCTAGATCCAGCGGCGAACACGGCTCCTGTATGAGTCATAGTCGGCACCATGCGTGCGAAGCAGAAACTCTTCTTCGAGCCTTACCTGGGTCTGCATGAGCACATCGGCCAGGGCGACGGCCGTGAGCGTCACCGCATTCGGCACCGCCAGAAAAACTCCCCACAGCGCCAGCCGCATCCCGACGAAGATCGGGTTTCTGGACACCTTGAATAAGCCTCGTTCGACCAATTCGGTCTCATGTTTTGGATCAATACCTATACGCCACGAGGCTCCCATCTGCATCTGAGCGATGGCGGTCCAGACAAGAGCTGAGAGCATTAAGAACAGTCCCGCGTACCTAACAACATCCGTTTCGAGCCATGTGACCGGCACCGCGAAACGATAGACACCCGGCAGGAAAACATAGGCAAGGGTCGTTACGAGGATCAGCGCGACCGGAACACGGTAGCAAGCCTCGACAAAATCGATCGGCCTATCAGACTTGCTGACAACGTATGGGTTTATCCCGGTCCGCTTCCAAACCAGGTATGACCGGCCCAGAAGTACGACAAGAAAGAACACGGCCAGGTACGCCGGCAGGATTATCCTCAATGCCTCGCTCACCGTGTCGCCGCCGTCTTGACCCAGTCGTAGCCCTTTTCTTCAAGCTCGAGGGCAAGTTCCTTGCCGCCTTCCTTGACTATCTTGCCGTCGGCCAGAACGTGGACCATATCGGGTACGATGAAGTTTAGAAGCCGCTGGTAGTGGGTCACGAGTATAATAGCGTTGTCCGGGGAACGCAGTTTATTGACACCCTCGGCAACTATACGCAGGGCGTCGATATCGAGCCCCGAGTCGGTCTCATCGAGGACCGCCAGCTTAGGCTGCAGAACGGCCATCTGCAATATCTCGTTTCGCTTTTTCTCGCCGCCGGAAAAGCCTTCGTTGACCGAGCGCTTAAAGAATTGTGGGTCCATATCGACGATCTTTGCCTTTTCTTTCAGATAGTCGTTGAATTCGAGTGGGTCGAGCTCTTCCTCACCGAGGTGCTTCATCTTTTCGTTGTAAGCGAGCCGCAGAAACTGCGAATTCGAAACGCCCGGCACCTCGACCGGATACTGGAACGCCATGAATACACCAGCCCGGGCGCGCTCGTCAGGTTCGAGCTCAAGCAGGTTTTGGCCTTCGTACAAAACCTCACCTGAGATCACCTCATAGCTCGGATGCCCGGCAAGGACCTTAGATAAGGTTGATTTGCCCGAGCCATTGGGGCCCATGATGGCGTGGACCTCGCCTTTGTCCGCTAGTAAATTCAGACCTTTTAATATCACTTTGCCGTCGATGGCGGCATGTAAGTCTTTTACTTCTAATAACATCTAAATTAATTCCTTTTCCATCTCGATACCACCCATTCCGAACCACTCTTCCGGCGGCGTCTCGCGCACAACGTAGAATCCATTTTTTTCATAGAGTGGCCGTGCGCCGGGAAGAACAAATGTGGTGTACAAGTACAACTTCCTGAAATCCGATCCCCGGGCATGTTTCTCAAGAGCATCCAGCAGCTTCTGTCCGATCCGCTTTCCCTGGGCCGCGGGTTTTACCGCCATGCTGCGGATGTAAAATCTCTCTTCCTCCGGCAAACCTGATACGGTGCCGACCGCTTCATCG
>DATLNN010000193.1:0-5684 GCA_035536695.1 Pyrinomonadaceae bacterium
TGAGCGTGCGACCCGGATAAAGAGGCCTGGCCTCAACGGTCAAGACGCCCTTGCTTACGGCGCGGAGGTGGTTGGCGTTGATCTCGATGCCGACTGGCGTTACCTTTGTCAGGTCCGCTCCTGCCACTACGCCTATCGACGCCGCGGTTTCGCAGAGATAAAGCGAAACTCCGCCGTTCATTATGCCGGCATATTGATGTACTTTCGGCGTTACCGCCATAGTCAGCACGACACGCTCGGATGTTGCGACCTCGATCTTTACGCCGAGAAACTGCATAAGGTCACCTTTGGCGGTTTGTGCGATTAGTTCGGATTTATCCATTTATTATCGAGGTAGACTTTAGCGGCGGCGAGTGCCTCGGCAACGCGCTCGGGCGATGTGCCGCCAGTTTGGTTCTTGGCTGCCAGCGTCGCATCGAGGCTAAGTGAATCCACAACATCAACGTCGATCACGGGAGAAACCGAACGCAATTCCTCAATATCCAATTCGTGCAATTCCTTTCCCTTGCCGATGGCGTTAAGCACGGCGCGGCCGACAGTTTCATGGGCCGTCCGAAACGGCACGCCTTTTTTCACCAGGTAATCGGCAAGCTCGGTCGCATTTGTATACCCCCTGTTCGCGGCTTCGCGCATGGTCGTTTCGTTGACCGTGAGGCTATCCAAAACGATGGCCGCGGCCCGCAGTGAGATTCCGACCGTATCCACCGTATCGAAAATAGCCTCCTTGTCCTCCTGCATGTCCTTGTTATACGCGAGCGGCAAACCCTTTAGCGTTGCAAGCAGGGCCATTTGGTGCCCAAATACACGGCCTGCCTTTCCACGAAGCAATTCGAGAGCGTCGGGATTCTTTTTCTGCGGCAGCAGGCTTGAGCCACTTGACACCGCGTCTGTCAACGTTACAAATCCAAACTCTGTCGAGCAATAAATGATCAGATCTTCGGCAAGGCGTGAAAGGTGGATCATGATCAGCGAGCAGCCGGACGCAAACTCCACCGCAAAATCACGATCGGAAACTGCGTCGAGACTGTTAGCGGAAACGCCGGCGAACCCGAGTTCCTTCGCGACGGACTCACGATCGCTCGGGAAACTCGTTCCGGCAAGTGCCGCCGAGCCAAGCGGTAAAATGTTAACCCGTTTTCGTGTGTCGGAGAATCGTTCGCGGTCGCGTTTTAGCATTTCGAAATATGCCAAACACCAGTGCGCCCACATGATCGGCTGGGCGCGTTGGAGATGAGTGTAGCCGGGCAGAACGGCCTGACGGTGGCGTTCGGCGAGACTGATGAGAGTCGATTGCAGAGCATGTAGACGCCCGCCCATCGCGTCGATCTCATCGCGCAACCACAATCGAAAAGCCGTCGCGACCTGATCGTTACGACTGCGCCCGGTGTGGAGTTTTTTTCCGGTTTCCCCGATCGCCTTGACCAAATTTGCTTCGATGAACGAGTGAACGTCCTCGGCGTCGCACTCGAAAAAAGCTTCATCGGTTTCCGATCTTTCGACTAACGACTTTAGCGCGGTGTCTATCTCTTTGCTCTCGCCACGTGTCAGAACGCCAGCTTTCGCCAAACCGCGTGCGTGGGCGATACTTGCACGCACGTCCGCCCTGAACAGCCGTCGGTCGAACCGGAACGAGTTGTTGAACTCGGCAAATGTCTCGTGCGGCTTTTCGGTAAACCGTCCGCCCCAAAGATTCTTATTACTGGTCATTTTCCTCTCGCTAGATCCAACGCTTGTATCGGGCAAGAACGGTTAGACCGGCGGCGGCGGCGATCAGGCCACCTACCGCTATCCAAAACCCACTTTCTGCCTCGAATATCTCGGCCTTGAAATTCATACCAAGAATTCCCGCGGTCACCGCGAGCGAACCTGTTAGGAAAGTGAGGAAGGTGAGTCTCTGGACGAATGTGTTAGTCATCTGGGACGATTTTGTGGCGTAGAGATCGAAGACGCCCAAAACCGATTCGCGCGAGTTTTCGACCGCGTCGACCGCGCTTTCGAAATGCTGATTCAGCGTCCGGTACTGCTCAGCGGAATCCGACTTAGCGATCTGTTGGAAGTCGGCCCGCGACAACGCATAGAAAACCTCGCGGTGCGGCGTTAGCCAGCGTCGCAGCTTTGCAACGTCCCTACGAAGCCCGACCATGTCCTGCAGAAACTCCTCAGTCTCAATATCCTTCTTCAAGATGCGCTCGTCGGTTTCCTCGACACGTCGTTCCAACTCGTCGATAGCGTGAAAGTACGAGACGAGATTGAGATCGAGCAGCGTCGCGACAAAGCTCTCGGCATCCAGATCGCCAAACTGTGTCTCCCCTTTTTCACGTCCGCGGAATTCGTCAAAGTGATCGACCTCGCCGTCGTGAACAGTGACGACAAAATTCTTGCCGACGATGTAGTCGACCATAAGGCGCTCGGGCGACGAGTCCTTCTTCGTCACCACCGAAGCGACGCAGAAGCGAAAAAACGTTTCGAACCGGCCAACATCCGGCCGGCCGGTGTCGTCAAGAACGGTCTTACACGGAACATTCTTAACCTGCAATTTCGAGGTGACTTCGTTGAGCAAATGTTCGTCCCGCTTAAGGACGTTCACCCACAAGAGTTGATTCTTCGCGATCTGACCAGGGTCGATCTCGTCGAAACTAAGCTCTTCGTCGCGGCCGGAGGCATCGTATAGGTACGTTTTTACATTTTCCATACGGGTTGCAAGATTATAACCGATGAGGGGGCCGATCTGACTTCCGGTTTTGACAAAGCCGGCGTTTTGTTATTCCGTAAACGTTGCAGGCAGAAACCCGAGTGCTCGCGAGGCGTGCAGATTTCCCTAGAGCACACTCCCTACCGCCCGCATTTCCGCCTTTAATTTCGCTATGAAAAAGTTTAATAAAGTCGTTCTGGCGTACTCCGGCGGCCTCGACACCTCCGCGATGCTTTTGTGGTTGAAAGAGACATACGGCTGTGAAGTCATATGCTACTGCGCCGATGTCGGGCAGGGCGAAGAACTGACGGGCCTCGAGGAGAAAGCCCTGGCGAGCGGTGCCTCGAAGCTATATGTCGAGGACCTCCGCGATGAGTTCGTAACGGATTTTGTCTGGACCGCCGTAAAGGCAAATGCCTTGTACGAGGGCGTCTACCTGCTCGGTACATCGCTCGCGAGACCCGTAATCGCCAAACGCCAGATCGAGATCGCGCGGACCGAAGGTGCCGATGCGGTCGCTCACGGCGCCACAGGTAAGGGAAATGATCAGGTGCGATTTGAGCTGACCTATTATGCTCTCGAACCGGACATTACGGTTGTCGCACCCTGGCGCGAATGGCAATTCACGGGCCGCGCCGATCTGATAGCGTATTGCGCCGAGCACAATATTCCGATAACAGCGACCGCCGAAAAGCCGTACTCGACGGACCGTAACCTCATGCACATCTCTTACGAGGGCGGGATCCTCGAGGACCCGTGGACGGCACCTCCGGAAGAGATGTATCTGCTGACAAAGTCGCCCGAGGCCGCGCTCGAAACCGCCCAGGACATTATCATCACCTTTGACAAAGGCGAGCCCATCGCGCTCGACGGATTTGCACACGGCCCGGTTGATCTGCTCACGCACCTCAACTATCTGGGCGGCGAGCACGGCATCGGCCGCGTCGATCTGGTCGAGAACCGCTTTGTCGGCATGAAATCGCGCGGTGTTTACGAAACGCCGGGCGTTACGATCTTACAGGTTGCCCACCGGGCCCTCGAGTCGATCACCATGGACCGCGAGGTCATGCGCCTGCGCGACAGCCTCGGTACAAAATTTGCCGAGTCGATCTATTACGGCTTCTGGTTCGCGCCGGAGTTCGAGATCCTGAAGTCGATGATCGAACAGACCCAGGAAACTGTCACCGGCGAGGTCCGCCTTCGACTCTATCGGGGCAACACGACGGTCACGGGGCGTAGTTCACCCTACTCCCTCTATCGCGAACGTGTCGCTACCTTCGAAGACGACGCTGGTGCGTACGACCAGCATGATGCTGAAGGATTTATAAAGCTGCAGGCATTGCGGTTGAGGTTAAGGAAAATGGAAGAGTAAGGCAAAACCATTTGATCCAATCTCCAGGTGGCGGCCTATGACCTTCAAGAGAATAAGAATAAGATAGGCACATGTGAAAATACTTAGTAAAACAATTCTGCTCGCCTCGATGACCCTTGCGGTCGCGCCCGCCGCCGTCGCCCAGGTTAAGAAGGGTCCGACGGAGGCCAAGACCAAGGTAACATTTCCGTCAGGCCGCGCTGCCCTTCGCATTCCCATCGAGGTCGACAACAATATAATTATCCTTAGCGCGAGCGTTAACGGAAAGCCCCCGATACGGCTGATATTTGATACTGGTGCATCTCACACCGTTATCAATGCCGACCGGGCAGACCAGCTCGGTATCAAGGGCTCCGAACGAGTGTCAGGCACCGCGACCGGCGGCGCGATCGAAGGCACGATGGCAACTGGCGTAAAAATCGCGATTGCAGGCGTCGAGGTTTCCAATCAACCCGTCGGGCTAATATCGATGCCTCGAGTACCGGGCTTCGATTTCGACGGCGTTATCGGTTTCGATTTTATTAGGGCGTTTGTTGTCCAGATCGATTATGTCAATAAGGTCATGGATCTATACGACGCGCGATCGTATCGGTATCGTGGCAAGGGAATCCTAATACCGCTAAGTCTGAAGGGGCGCAGAACTCCATTGATGAGTGCGAGTTTCATTTTCGGCAACGGACCGAGCTCTCGGGCAAAGCTCGAGCTAGATACCGGAGCCGACAACGCTTTTCTCCTTTATTACCCTTTTGTCGAAAAACATAGCTTGCTCAAAACATCAAAAGACCTTGCGGCTAATGCGGGCCGCGGCGCCGGCGGCGAGACCGAACGGCTGATCGGCCAGGCCAAGCAAGTCACTTTTGGGCCGCTCGCCTTTAATAACGTACCAGTCCTATTTTCGCTTCAAAAGGAAGGGCTAGAAGAGGGTGGTTCCGTTGACGGCATCATAGGCGGCGAAGTCCTGCGCAGGTTCAAGGTCATTATCGACTACTCGCGCAGCCGGATGATCCTTGAAGCCAACAAGGACATAAACGATCCCTTCGACATCGAGGGTTAGCTCAGATAACCTCTGAACTTCTCCTTCGCCGACGAATAATTCGGAAATAGCTTCGCCAAATCCTTTGCTCCCATGTGTTTATGGGCGGCCTCGGCGAAGACATCGCGGAAATCGGTGGTGACAGCAAGGTCGCGGCCCTCGTTGAGTTGGTCGGGTTTCAGGCCTTTCCAGTCGCCATAGACCTTGCCGCCTCGGACGGCTCCTCCGAGTATAAGCATCGAATTACCGTGGCCGTGGTCGGTGCCGCGGGAGCCGTTTTCGCGGGCCGTGCGGCCGAATTCGCTCATCGTGATGAGGACGACGTCATCCATTCGCTTGCCAAGATCCGTGCCGAAGGCGGCGATCGCACCAGCGAAATCGCGCAGCAGATTAGCGAGCTGGCCCGCTGACGGATTGTTGCCGAGGCCCTGGTTCGTATGTGTATCCCAACCGCCCGATTCGGCGAACGCGACCTCGAGCCCGACGCCGGCCTTGATCATCTGCGCGATCTGGCGCAGTGAACGGCCGAGAGCAGTGTTCGGGTAGATGGCACCGTTCTCCGCCGGATATTGGGCGGGGTTAGCTGT
>DATLNN010000194.1:0-5113 GCA_035536695.1 Pyrinomonadaceae bacterium
AAAGACAGCATATGTCGATCGATATGCTGACCCCGGCCGAGGCCCACTGCCGAACCGGAGAACTGAAACGACGCTGGAAGAGCTATTACACAAACAAAACGCGACCGCTTTTGGTCTCAGATCAGGCCATGGCCTGATCCGCAACCAAAAGCGTAAACCTGATCCAGGACTAACAATGAACCGTAAACCAATAGGAGGACTAAACCATAAAAAGTGTCAACTTTTTTCAGGACGATACACTCTGTGGGACAAATGGGACAACGGGACACGTGGGACAAACGGGACACGGGACAAGCTTGTAGCTGAAACTTTTTCCGCCGGAATCCGAATAATACAAGACTTAAGTTCTGGAGAGCTCATATGAAGAGTATTTCGCGTTATCTAATCTCGGCGCTTGCGGTGGCGGCGGTCGGTTTGTCGATAGCGACGGCCGCAAGCGCGCAGAAAGCGGGCATCAAGGTGCCGGTTACTTATTACAAGCTATCAAACGGGCTCAAGGTTGTGCTGTCGCCCGAGCACTCGGCGCCGCTGACGACGGTGGCCGTGTATTACAACATCGGTTTCAGGATCGAGCCGCGCGACCGCACGGGTTTTGCTCACTTGTTCGAGCATCTGATGTTTCAGGGGTCGAAAAACCTCGGCAAGATGGAATTTATACGCCTCGTCGAGTCGAACGGCGGGGTATTGAACGGATCAACAAGGTTCGATTTTACGAACTATTTCGCCGTTATGCCTGCCCACAAGACCGAAACGCTGATCTGGGCCGAGGCCGATAGGATGCGTGGGCTCGATATCACGCAGGAGAATCTGACTAACCAGCAGGGCGTGGTCGGCAACGAGGTCAAGGTGAACGTGCTGAACCAGCCATACGGCGGCTTTCCGTGGATCGACCTGCCGATGGCGGCGTTTACGAATTGGTATAACGCCCACAATTTCTACGGCAATCTAAAGGACATCGAGGCCGCCACTCTGGGTGACGCCAAGACATTTGCGACGAAATACTATCAGCCGCAAAATGCCGTTCTGGTCGTCACGGGCGATTTTGACGAAGCGGCGGCCAAAGGCTGGATCGAGAAGTATTTCGGCGGGATACCCTCGCAAAAGGTCGACCCGCTGCCTGATCTGACGGAGCCGCGTCAGGAAAAGGAAAAGACGGTGACGCGTGTCGACAAACTTGCCAAGAAACCTGCCGTCGCTTTTGGCTATCAGATGCCAAAACGCGGCACGCCCGAGTATTTCGCGATGGGCTTGATCGACCAGATCCTGGTGCAGGGGGAGGACAGTATGTTGTACCAAGAGTTAGTAAAGAAGAAAAACTACGCCGGCGGTCTCGGAGGCGGCATCAATTCCGGCTTGGGCAACATGTTCAATTACAACGGCCCCATGCTCTTTGACGTCAGCCTCATCCACGGGGAAAACTTCACCGCCCAGGAGATACTGGCCAGCGCCGACGGCGTGATCGCCCAGTTGCAGAACACTTCCGTCGAGCAAAAGCTGATCGACCGCGCGATCGTCAAGCTCCGGTCGGGACTCTACGATACGATGACCCAGTTCGGCGGCTTTGGCCGGGCCGACCTGCTGGCGAGCTACGCGCTGTTTGACGACAGGCCGCAGAACATCAACGAGATCGAAGAGAATTTTCGCAAGGTAACACCGGCGCTCATTCAAAAGACCGCAAAGGAATATCTGCGACATACGAACCGGACCGTTGTCATCTTGAATATAGAAAAGTCCGCCGCGGCCGAATAATGCACAGGCCCGCCCCCGTTAGCCAAGGCCGAACACTCAATCGCCGTATGTTAAGTGCGGCAAATGGAAGGTTAATAGTGAGCACCATGTCATACACATCCTCTCTGCGTCTCTGCATCTCCGCGGTGATACTCGTCGCGATCTCGATAACGGCATTCGCCCAGAAAGAGAAACCGCCAGTCGGCGGGCAGCCAAAACCTTTCGTGTTTCCGAAACAGGACACTTACACCCTCTCGAACGGCATGCGCGTGACGCTGGTCGAGTATGGGTCGATCCCAAAGGTCGCGATGCAGGCCTTCGTCCGGGCGGGCTCGATCAATGAGATGAAGAGCCAGCGGTGGATCTCGGACATGGTGGCGACGCTCTTGAAAGAGGGAACCACGACCCGTTCGGCCGAGCAACTGGCCCGCGAAACGGCCGAGATGGGCGGCAGCATCTTCACGTCGGCAGCGACAGACAAAACGACGATCGGCGGCGAGGTGCTTTCGGAATTCGATACTCGATTTCTGACGCTTCTGGCGGATGTGATGCTCAATCCGAAATTTGCCGCCGACGATCTGGAGAAGATCAGGACAAATAGACTTCGCGAGCTGGCAGTGACGCGAGCCCAGCCGCAGACCATCGCCTGGGAGAAATTTCGCGAGTTGATCTTTCCGAATCACGCCTATAGTGCGATCTACCCGTCCGAGGACATCGTCAAAGGCTACACCCTTAATGACGTTAAGTCGTTTTACTACAATCAGTATGGTGCCGCCCGGACCCATCTGTACGTGGTTGGTCAGTTCGACGCCGCGAAGGTGAAGGCAGCCATTGAAAAGTCTTTCGGCAACTGGAAAAAAGGCCCGGAGCCTATTCGGTCCGTTCCGACAATAGATGCGCGACGGTCATTAACTGTCATCGATCGGCCGGGGGCGCCGCAGTCGACCATCTATCTCGGAATGCCGGCTGTGTCGCCATCGGACCCTGATTTCATTAAGTTTACGGTGATGGATTCGCTTCTAGGCAGCTCATTCGGATCGCGTATTACTGCGAACATCCGTGAGAACAAAGGCTACACTTATTCCCCTGGAAGCTTTATCTGGAACCGCTACAAAACGGGCTACTGGATCGAGAACGCCGATGTGACCACTGAGGCCACCGGGGCATCGATGAAGGAGATACTGTTTGAGATCGCCCGGCTTCAAAGCGAGCCGCCGAGCGAGGCTGAGCTGCAGGGGATCAAGAATTATCTCGTCGGCATTTACGTGCTGCAGAATTCGAGCCGTACCGGCGTGATCGGGCAGCTCGAGAATGGTAATTACAATGAGCTGTCCGGCGATTATCTGGACACATATGTCCAGAAGCTGGCGGCCGTCACGCCGGCTGATGTGTCGGCGATGGCCAAGAAATACTTGGCGCCCGAGCGGATGACGGTCGTGGTCGTAGGTGACAAATCGAAAATCGACGCGCAATTAAAGCCGTACGAGGTGCAGTAAGAAGTTTAGGTCTTGCGGCTCGACTTGCGTTTATCACGCAGATTCTGCCAGGCGGCCAAAAGCGCTTTGTGGACGTCCGCAGCGTCCGCGATCTCGAGAGAAATGATCGTTGCTCCCGCCTCGCCCCATTTACCCGCGGCGGGTTTGAAGGCACGTGATATCCGCAGGAATTCCTGCTGCTGCGTTGGTGTCAGTTTTACCATTCCCCATTCCTCACCGGGGCCGAGCGTGGCGAAGATCTTGCCGCGGGTCCGAAAATCCGGGTGGTCCATATGCGAGCCCTCCTCCGCCTCAGGGAAACCGAGGGCCATTTCACGAAACTCTGCGGTGGACATCATTTGCGGATCATATACCGCACCATTAACCATGTACAGTCGCGCCTCTGACTCAACTTGTCCGCGCTTCCGTTTTGCCTCCACCAGTCGGCAAGTGTAGCGCACCCTACAGAACCGTTCCCTGCTAATTGCTACGATTCATGCCGGAGGAAGAAACTTTATATATGACGATGAACTCTCCCTTAGGTGAGCCGCGAACGAACTTCGATCTCATCTGTTTTTCACATTTGCGCTGGGATTTTGTTTACCAGAGACCACAGCATCTGATGAGCCGGTTTGGGCGCAAAGGCCGGGTATTTTTTGTAGAGGAACCCATCCGCTCGGACGGTGAACGGCGAATAGAGGTGTCGGAGCGAGGCGATGGCGTCTATCTTTGCCGGCCAATGCTTGAAAATACTGATCTCGCATCGGTCGACATCGCCATGCCCGAGTTGATAGGCGAAATGGCGCTCGAGCAACGCATTCACGATTACGTCGCGTGGCATTACACGCCGATGATGATCGGCTGGAAATCGCTTCTGCCGCCGCCGGTGGCGGTCGTCTACGACTGCATGGACGAGTTGACCGGTTTTAAGAACGCTCCGCCCGAGTTGTTGCCGCGAGAGCGCGAGCTTTTTGCCACCGCCGACCTTGTCTTTACGGGCGGGCAGAGCTTGTATGAAGCAAAGCGTGAGCAGCACGATGCCGTCTACGCGTTTCCGTCGAGTATAGACGTGGGTCACTTTGCACAGGCAATGGAAATTGGCGAGGAGGTTCCCGATCAAACAGCCATCGGCCACCCCAGAATAGGGTTTGCAGGCGTGATCGACGAGCGCATGGACCTGACGCTATTGGCGGCGGCCGCGGAACTGCGGCCCGATCTACAGTTCGTGATGGTCGGGCCCGTTGTCAAGATCGGAGAGGACGCCCTGCCCCGCCGTGAAAACATACATTACCTGGGGCAGCGACGTTATGAGGACTTGCCGGCCCTGATGGCAGGGTGGGACGTCGGCATGATGCCGTTCGCTCTGAACGAATCGACACGGTTTATCAGCCCGACCAAAACGCCCGAATATCTCGCGGCCGGGCTACCGGTCGTATCGACGCCGATCACGGATGTCGTGCGGCCGTATGGGCAGTTGGGGCTCGCTCACATAGCGTCGACATCTGATGAATTTGTGAAGGCGATCGATGCCACAATTAACGAGGACGCGGAGCGCCGGCGCTCACGTGTACGCGAATTCCTCAGCACATCATCGTGGGATACGACATTTGAGGCCATGCTGGCTCTGATAACGGCCGCAGTTTGGGATCGATCGCTGGCTCAGGAGCCGGCGGATGCTGCCGAGACGCGGGGCGTCGAAACAAGTTCGCTTGTCTCGACCCAAAGCGGCTCATGAAGGGGGCGCGCGCCGTTCTCGTCACAATATCCCCAAAGACCGTTCGGACAGTGCCGATCGTCTGCCCAGCCCGGATGGTCTACGACCGGATATAGACACACGCCGCGGAGGTCCACCCGCCGTTCAATGGCCGCGGCAATTTCAATCGTCATGTACCTCATCCAGGGGGCTCTTT
>DATLNN010000195.1:0-3313 GCA_035536695.1 Pyrinomonadaceae bacterium
GGAACGCCGGTTGATCAACCGGGTTTTCGAGTTTTCGGAAACGACCGTAAAGGAGGCGATGATACCGCGGACAGAGATCGTAGCCGTCCCCGAGACGTCCACGCTAAACGACATCGTTTCTGTCGTCGAAGAGCACGGGCTTTCGCGTCTGCCCGTTTATCGATGTTCGCTTGATGAGATAGCGGGCGTCATTTACGCAAAAGACGTGTTGAAGGTATTGTCGGACCCAGCGTCGTTCGACCTTCATGCCGTGATACGCAAGCCAAAATATGTGGTCGATACCGCGCGGCTGGAAGACGTTCTTCGGCAAATGCAGAAGGAAAAGTTCCACTTTGGGTTTGTGGTCGATGAGCACGGCGGGGTCGAGGGAATCATTACACTCGAGGACCTGCTCGAGGAGATCGTGGGGGATATCTCCGATGAGCATGACGAAGAGGTAAACGAGCAGATAGCGTCGCTGCCGGATGGCAGCTGTCTGCTCGACGGCGGATTGGCCGTGCGTGATCTTAATCGCCGGCTCGATATGAATATACCGGTGTCTGATGCTTACACCACTATTGCCGGATTCCTTATGGCTGAGGCCGGTCAGGTCTTGGCGGAAGGCCAATCGGTGCCGTTCAACGGCCATATTTTCAGAATCGAAAAGGTTGAAAGACGACGGATCAAGCAAGTCAGGATGCAAAAAGCATAGATTTGATTTAAGGTGCCCCCCGGGCATGGACGAAATGCAAATGCCTCGCTCATGCGCGTAGGTAAGCTTGGCTTGAGCCCTACCCGCTTGGTAACATGTGACTTTTTCGACTGCTGCATTGCTTTGAAGATCGAATCAGAGGAGAAATAGATGAGCATAATCGAACAGGTCTGGGCCCGCGAGATCATGGATTCGCGCGGCAATCCGACGATAGAAGCCGAGGTTATTTTGGCAGACGGAACGCAGGGCCGCGCCGCGGTGCCGAGCGGGGCCTCGACGGGTGAGAACGAAGCTGTCGAGCTGCGTGATGGCGACATCGGCCGCTATTTGGGTAGGGGCGTTCTCGACGCGGTAAAAAATGTTAACGACAAGATCGGGCGAGAACTAGAAGGGCTTGATTGTCTCGATCAAACACTGATCGATCAGACGATGATCGATCTCGACGGGACCGATAATAAATCAAAACTTGGTGCGAACGCGATCCTGGCGGTGTCCCTGGCGAACGCCCGTGCGGCCGCGGCGATCCAGGAAATGCCGCTTTATCGGCACATTGGCGGTGTGAATGCAAAAACCCTGCCGGTGCCGATGATGAACATCCTGAACGGCGGTGCTCATGCCGACAATAATGTGGATTTTCAAGAGTTTATGGTGATGCCGGTCGGGGCCGGGAGCTTCAGCGAGGCTCTCAGAACAGGCGCCGAGATCTTTCACAATCTGAAGAACGTCCTAAAATCCAGGGGCTATTCGACGTCCGTCGGGGATGAAGGCGGCTTCGCCCCAAATCTCAAATCAAACGAGGAAGCGGTCGAGACGATCCTCGAAGCGATAGATAAGGCCGGCTATAAAGCCGGAGAGAACGTCATGATCGCCCTCGACCCGGCCGCCAGCGAGTTTTACAGCAATGGTAAATATGTTTTTAAGAAATCGGACAAGCGCGAGCTCAGCTCGGCCGAGATGGCGGCGTACTGGGCTGATTGGTGCGCCAAGTACCCGATAATCTCGATCGAAGATGGCCTTGCCGAGAATGACTGGGAGGGATGGAAGGACCTGACCGCGAGAGTCGGCAGATCGGTCCAGCTCGTCGGCGACGATCTGTTTGTGACCAACGTCAAGTTTCTGCAAAAGGGGATCCACGAGGGGGCGGCAAATTCCATCCTGATAAAAGTCAACCAGATCGGGACGCTGACTGAAACGCTGGACGCCATAGAGCTTGCCAGAACGAACAAAATGACCGCCGTCATCTCGCATCGGTCGGGCGAAACCGAGGACACGTTCATCGCCGACCTTGCTGTTGCGACAAATGCCGGCCAGATCAAAACAGGCAGCCTCTGCCGCAGCGACCGGATCGCAAAGTATAACCAGTTGCTTCGAATCGAAGAGGACCTGGGGGAAGCGGCACGCTACCCGGGCCGCAGAGCGTTTTATCAGTTGGCCTCAGCGACGCCAAATAGATTATCCATTAGTAACTAGTAGAGAGCTTCGAAAGAATTCTCGCCGCGTGCGCCAGAATAGGGCGATCACTGAGTCTCAGATGAAAAAGATCATGGTGGTCGGCTCCGGCGGTGCCGGCAAATCCACGTTTTCAAAACACCTGGGCGAAATACTGGGAATCGAAGTTATCCATCTGGACCAGTTATACTGGCGACCGAATTGGATCGATACGCCGAAAGACGAATGGGCCGCGATGGTCCGCGACCTGGTCAAACGAGAGACGTGGATAATGGACGGCAACTTTGGGGGCACACGTCAAATACGTCTCAACGCGTGCGATACCGCGATCTGGCTCGATATCCCTCGCGCCATCTGCATGTACCGCGTCCTAAAACGCGCCATTGTTTACCGCAACAGAAGTCGGCCCGATATGGCCGAAGGATGCAATGAGCGGCTCGATTGGGATTTCATCCGCTGGGTATGGAACTATCCCAAGCGTGCGAGGACGCGGATCGCCAAGGAGCTTGAGCAGGCGCCGGGAAAGCGGATCGTTATTCTAAGATCACGGCGAGACGTTGAGCGGTTTCTTTCGGGGATGAGAGAAGAGAAGCAGCAATGAACGAAAGTGGGCGGCAGTTTGAGATAAGTACGGACAAGCGGCGGATGCAGCTTGACGTGATCCACGATTTTCTTTCGCGCGAATCATATTGGGCGCAAGACCGCACGCTCGAACAAACACGCGCGGCAATCGAGAACTCACTCTGTTTCGGCGTTTTCGCCGGCTCGCGTCAGGTCGGATTCGGGCGAGTCGTGACGGATTTTGCCACCTTTGCATACGTTGGCGATGTCTTTGTTTCAACAGATCTCCGCGGCCAGGGGCTGGGAAAATGGCTAATGGAAACGATGGTCAAGCACCCCGAATTACAGGGCCTGCGCCGCTGGGTGCTTGCGACACGAGACGCGCACGCTCTATACGAACAGTTTGGTTTTGGACCGCTCCGGTTCCCCGAACGCTGGATGGAACGCGCGGCGCCGGATGCCTACGATACGACCCGATGACGGCAGGTATTGCTTTTTGTTCCGCCTGTCTCAGGTATAATTTGTCTTAGGATGCGGAATGCTCATCGGTTTGCCTTGACTCTACATGACGGATAACGGAAAAATCACGCGTCCCGCGGCGGGGTCGTCACG
>DATLNN010000196.1:0-7510 GCA_035536695.1 Pyrinomonadaceae bacterium
TCCTTGCCGGTAGAAATTATCTCGTCAACGAGAGCCTGATCGTTGCCCATAATACCAGTATTTTGATCGCCAAGGGCAATGATCACAGCACCCGTTAGCGTGGCCATATCGATGATTCGCGTGGCTCCTTCACGCTCTGCATATGCGACAGCGTCAGCGAGTACCAGCCGCCCTTCAGCATCGGTATTGAGGATCTCGACAGTCTTGCCCGTCATCGCGGTGACGACATCGCTAGGCCGCGACGCCCCGCCGTCCGGCATATTCTCAACAGCGGCCACGACCCCGAGTACTGGCACCGAGGGTTTGAGCAGTGCGATCGCGCGCATTGTACCCAGAACGGTGGCGCCGCCGGACATGTCGTATTTCATCGCGTCCATGTTCTCGGCGGGCTTGATCGAAA
Source organism: Pyrinomonadaceae bacterium (assembly GCA_035536695.1). Classification (GTDB taxonomy): domain Bacteria; phylum Acidobacteriota; class Blastocatellia; order Pyrinomonadales; family Pyrinomonadaceae; genus OLB17. Next base: position 401 of record DATLNN010000196.1, read on the forward strand.
TGCCGCCCGTGTCAAAGGTAATGCCCTTGCCGACAAGGGCGAGCAACTCGCCATTAGGGCCGGTATTTCGGGTGGGCGTGTACTTCAAGACGATCAGTTTTGCAGCCTGGGCCGACCCGAGGGCGACGCTCATCAGCGAGCCCATTCCTAAACGCCGCATTTTGGTCTCGTCCAGGATCTCGCATTTCAATCCGACCTCTTTAGCCATCCGCTCGGCGCGCCGGGCCATCTCGGTCGGATGAAGGATGTTTGGCGGCTCGTTGGCAAGATCTCGGGTGAAATTGATCGATTCGCCGATAGCCTCGCCGCTGGCGATGGCCTTTTTTAACTCCCCGGCATTGGCACCGTTGATGCAGATCACCAGATTTGTAACGGATTTGCCGTTCTTGTCTTTTGTTTTGTACTTGTCGAGCTCGAACTGGCTGGTGATAAATCCGATCACAGCATGCCGGGCCGTATCGGCAGGGTCTGCCTCACTGCGGGGCAGCAGGGCAAAGCTCTTTATACCGCGCTTGCGAAGATATCGAGTCGCCCCGCCAGCCACATTTGCCACTGAATGGCCTTTGTAGTCCGCCTTTTCGCCCACACCGATCAGCATCAGTCGGGAGGCCTTGATCTTTCCGTTCGAGGCGAAACGCAACAGCGCGGTCTGCCCGATCTCGCCGTTGAATTCTTCATTTTTGATAACTGCCGTGACCAAGCCGCCGGCCACGCGGTCCAGCTCTTTAAGCACGCCGCTCGTGCTCTTTTCACCCTTAAAAACCGCTACGGCAAGTGCCTCGGCACTTGCCTCTGTAAAATTTCCGGTTATCCCCTGGAATTTCATCAATACCTCAACTAAAAAGTGCTGTTTTGGAAAAAAACGTTTTAATATCTATAACTTATCTAAGCCTCTCTTTCAACTGGGCCTTTGTTTCTTTTTCGACGGTTTTACGCATTTCGGTTTCACGTTTGTCGTAGAGTTTTTTACCTTTAGCGACGCCGATCTCAAATTTGATACGTCCATTTTTCCAATAAATGCTTGTTACCACCAGGGTCATGCCTTTTTGGGTGGTTTCTTTTTCGAGTTTTGCAATTTCGCGCCGGTTAAGAAGCAGCTTTCGGGGCCGGAGAGGGTCGTGATTGTTGATATTGCCATGCGAGTACTGCGCGACATGTGCGCCCAGCAGCCACACCTCGCCGCCTTTTATCTGAACGAACGATTCCTTTAGCTGTATCCGGCCGTCCATAATACTCTTGACCTCGGTCCCGACCAATACGGCACCCGCTTCGTATTTGTCGAGGATATGATACTCGTGATAGGCGAGTCGGTTTTTGACGATCTCTTTGTCGACGGGCATAAACCACTATTCTGCCACAAGGTGTGCAGGCCGTGCATAAGTGTGTGTCCTCTTGAAAAAAACTGAGATACTAAAATTGCGCCTGTTAGCGATCCGGGGATGAATTCGCCTCCAGTCTATTGCATCCATGCAACAAGATACCATAAAAATCAAGTGCGGAATCGTGCACGTTGGGCAAGCTTGGCAGGTTTGACATTTTTGCATGCCGGCACGTAAATTATTACTTACGCTGGGAGATCGTCTAATGGTAGGACTGCAGTCTCTGGATCTGCCTATCGGGGTTCGAATCCCTGTCTCCCAGCCAACAACAGTTATCAGTGGTCGGTGGTCAGTTGTCAGAAAACCGGATCTGGTAGCTGACAACCGACCACTGACCACTGCTATGGATTGGCATGAAACTACGGTGCGCGTTCGCTACGCGGAAACGGACGCGATGGGCATCGTGCATAACTCGAATTATCTGGTCTGGTTTGAGATCGGGCGAAGCGAGCTATGCCGCGACAAAGGTTTCTCGTACAAGGAAATGGAAGACGAGGAAAACGCCCTGATGGTCGTCGCCGAGTCGTACTGCCGTTATAAATCACCCGCCTATTACGAAGACGTCCTGACCATTCGCACACAGGTCGGCGAACTCCGCAGCCGCAGCCTGCGTTTTATGTATGAGGTCTACCGCGCGTCGGACGACACGCTGATCGCAGAGGGCGAAACTCTGCACCTCGTAACCGACAAGGACAAGAAAGTTCGCAAAATCCCTGAGATCTATCGTGCGCAGCTACTTGAACCCGACGAGACCGCCTTTCCGGCCGGCCAGGCGCCCATCTAATCGCAATTCGGCACGCCAAGGAAACACGGTTGCTGGTCGAGAAAAAGCACGGCCCAAAACACCCCCATTGAGAGAGCTACAACGGTACCGAGGATGACCTGAACGGGGCGTCTAGCCGCGTCGCCGGCGACCAGGTTTCGGCCGGTCAAAGCGGCCGCAACGACGAAGATCAGCCCGGAGAGCCATAAGGCGGCAAATAGAGCGAATGGGAACACATCCGGCAGATCTCGCCTGTTAACTTGCTCCATAATAATTAGCGGTATGACTGGCCCCGGCGGCGCCAACGACGATTGAGCGAAAACTGTTCATGTTGTCTCCCTGCATGAGCCGCGACGCGTGCTCCTTAAGTATTCCGCCGGGCGTTTCGGCGGCCATTCGGGTTGTGAAGCCGAGGGCTGCGGCAACGGAAGCGGTTTGTTGTTCTTTCCAAAGATCATCGAAAGCCTGCTCCATCGACTCCGAAAAACGCTCTCTGAAGGCACGCGGATAAAGCCCGAGCAGTCGTGCGTACACTCCCCGAAACGGGGCTTTGCGATCATTCTCCATATGCCAGTCGTGTCGGGGACCACTTTATCTCTTTTGACAGCTTTACAAGGTGCCGATATCGCTCAAGCTCGGCAGAAAGAGCCGCGGCACCTTCGCCCGTGATCTGGTAGTAGATCCGCCGCGCATCGTCCATATCAGGATCCACGCGTTTATCGCGTTCAACGACCAGCCCCGCGTCGAGCATGCGTTCGAGTGAGCCATAAAGAGTCCCGGGACCCATCGAAACCTTTCCCTGCGAATCCGATTCGACGCGCTTCATTATGTCGTAGCCATGAAGCTCACCCATCGACAAGGCAAGCAGGATATGGAAAACCGCTGGTGTTAACGGCTGATGTCCGATAGTCTTCACAACTGCCACTATATCCGTGACAGATATAGTTGTCAAGATAATTCTGCGTTTTGAAAGCAGGGCGTCCGCGGGCCCGCAACTTGTATCTCACATCGTCGCCATCTACACTTGAACCATGCCCGGTGCCGGACGAGCCGAGATCTACTTTATCGTTGCGATGATGCTGCTGACGTTTGTGCTCAGCGGTTTTGCGATGTATTTCTTTGTCAAAACTTACAGGAAAGAGATGCGCGAACGTGACGCAGAGCGAGCAGCAAAAAAAAGGCGACCTGAGGCCCAGGCGGTGGAATCTCAAAACTCAAATTTGGGATCTGAAATATAGATGATGCACCCGGCAATGTTAGATATCGCGGCAACCGCGCTCGTGGTCGTGGACGTTCAGGAAGCCTTTCGGAAGGCGATCCCCGACTTCGCACTCGTGGCCTCCAGGGCCGCGATGGCCGTTCGGGGGTTTTATATTCTCGGCGTGCCCATCATTGTCACCGAGCAATACCCCGCCGGGCTCGGCCCGACCGCGGAGGAGATCCGCCTGAGTTTGCCGGACGAATTTCAAACGCTCGAAAAGACGTCCTTTAGCTCCTGCGGGGCTTCTGGTTTTATTTCGACGCTCGAGGAACATTCGATAAAACAAGTCGTGCTATCCGGCCTTGAAACCCATGTCTGTGTCAGCCAGACGGCCCACGAGTTGGTCGAACGCGGCTTCCAGGCCCATGTTCTTGTCGACTGTGTTTGCTCGCGGTTCGAGTACGATAAGCAGGCGGGCCTGGCGAAAATGGCTGCGAGCGGTGTGATCATGTCTTCGATCGAGATGGCGTTTTTTGAGATGATGCGTGATTCGCGGCACGGGTCATTCAAAGATATCCAGAACCTGATAAGGTAAAGATAGTTAACAGCGGACGACGGCACATGAAGCCTGCAAATTCCGAGGCTTTAGTACGCTTGTGTTACCCGTTTCATCTGGCCGTTAAAACACCCATGGATCTACTCTCAACACTAAACCCACAGCAGATCGAGGCCGTCCAGACGACCGAGGGGCCCCTCTTGATCCTGGCGGGAGCCGGTTCGGGAAAGACGCGGGTCATTACCGTCCGCATTGCCTGGCTGATCGCGGAAAGAAAGGTCGCGCCGCACAATATCCTGGCTGTCACATTTACAAATAAGGCGGCCGGCGAGATGCGCGGCCGCGTTCATGAGCTCTTGAAAGGAGAGCGCCTGCACTCGGCACCTCTGATCTCGACCTTTCACAGTCTGTGCGTCCGTATATTGAGACAGGATATCGAGAAGCTTGAGGAAGGTTATAAAAAGTCGTTTACGATCTACGACACCGACGACACTCAGAAAGTCGTAAAGGCATGTATCAAAGACCTGGGCCTGGATGAAAAGCAGATCGTACCGCGCAACGTTCGCAACGCTATCAGTGCTGCAAAGAATCGCGGCGAGGACCACGAGATGTTCGCGGCAAAGGTCGAGTATGGCGACGAGAAAAAGGCCGCGGTCGCCAAGGTATTTAAGATGTACGATGAACGCCTAAATACCGCCAATGCGCTCGATTTTGACGATCTGTTGATCAAGACGGTCAAGCTGCTTCGCACTTCTGCAGAAACCCGCGAAAAGTACAATGAGCGATACAAGTACATTCTCGTTGACGAGTACCAGGACACCAACGCCCTGCAATTCGCGCTGATCAAGTACCTGACCGAGAAGCAGGAGAACATCTGCGTCGTAGGTGACGATGCTCAGAGTATCTACGGTTTTCGCCAGGCCGACATCAGAAATATCCTCGGTTTCGAAGAAGCGTACCCCGACGCAAAGGTAATACTGCTCGAACAGAACTACCGTTCGACCCAGACCATTCTCGACACCGCCCACGCGATCATCGAGAACAATGTAAACCAGAAGAAAAAACGGCTTTGGACGGCAAATCCGGGCGGCGAGCGGATCTTCTATTACCAGGCATACGATGGTGACGGCGAGGCTCGGTTCGTCGCCTCGAAGATCGAAGAGCACCAGCGTCGCAGCCTTACTGATCGCATCGCGGTACTTTATCGAACGAACGCACAGTCCCGCCTTTTCGAGGAGTCGCTGAGGCGGCTTCGTATCGATTACAACATCGTCGGCGGATTTTCGTTCTACGAACGGGCCGAGGTGAAGGATGTCATCGCCTATCTGAAGCTGGCAATGAATCCGTTCGACGACATTGCGCTGATGCGTGTGGTAAACACGCCGGCCCGCGGCCTGGGCAAAACGAGCCTGGATGAACTGCAGCGGCTCGCGAAGGCGAACGGCTCGTCGTTATGGATGACGATCGGAACGATCATCGATCCGGAGTTTCCGGCCGCCGCCAGCTTAACGCCGCGTGCTAAGGAGGCGATGCGCGGATTTCATCGCACCGTTACCGGGCTGATCCAGAAGGCAAATGAGCCCATCGGACTCGAGCGTCCGGTTTCGGACATGGTGGTCGCTGCGATCGAAGACACCGGCTATGCTAACACGCTGCGTATCGAGAATACGGACGAATCGGCTGCTCGGCTCGAAAATCTTGAGGAGCTGGTCAATGCCGCCGTTGATTATGATAAGCAGGAGGAGAACGGGCTGCGCGACTTCATTGACCACGCGGCCTTGATCTCGGACACCGACAGATACGACTCGTCGGCGCCTGTTACGCTCATGACCGCGCATATGGCAAAAGGCCTTGAGTTTCCCATTGTCTTTCTTGTCGGCCTCGAGGACGGCATCTTTCCGCATTCACGCTCGCTTGGCGATCCAAAGGAACTAGAAGAGGAACGCCGCCTCGCGTATGTAGCCATCACCCGAGCCGAAAAGGTACTGTATGTAACGCATTCGATGCGCCGTCGGACCTATGGTGAGGAAATAGCCGCCGAGCCGTCACAGTTCCTTAACGAAATGCCGCTCGAACTGATCGAGGACCTATCGAACTCGGCCTCGTGGCTATCCTATGCAAGGAGCTCCAACGCGATGTCCGCTAAAGCGACAGTGAGCGTTTTACGCGGAGAGCCAAAGCGAGAAAAGCCAAGAAATCTCTACGCAGGAAAGACCTACGACAACAAGGACGCAATAGCCGAATTTTTCAAGAATCGGGGCGCTGCATCGCCGACACGCCCAGGTGCAAAGGAGGAAAAGGCAAGGCCGATATCGGGTTACGAAAAACTCCGGGCCATCGCTACGCCAGCCTCGCAAAAGCCCGATCCTGCGATGCTCGTCGCGGGCTCACACGTGAGGCACGATAAATATGGCCGGGGGCTCGTCCTTAGGCGTGAAGGCTCGGGTGACAATGTGAAGCTCACGGTAAGCTTCCCGGGCTTCGGGCAAAAGAAGCTCATCGAAAAGTATGCCAATCTCGTCAAGGAGTAATAGAGGGACCGAGTGAAACTGTACGCTCGAGGCGGATGTTGGCCTACCTGTGCATGGGTTCTGTTCCAGACAATTGGCATCTTGAGCGCATAGTATTAAGATTTAGGTAACGATCCGGTTTTTTTGGTCGCAAGAAGATCATAAGGGGGAATTAAGAAATGCTTGGTTATTTATCTCGGCGCAACTTGGGCCGATTTTTTTATTTTTGTACGGCGTTCGTGCTGGCGGGCTGCGGCGCCCAGCCGGGGACAAACCTGGGCAACGCCGGAGTCACAGTTTCGAATGCCAACACCAATTCTGCCCCGGCCAACGCGGCAAACACGACAAACAGTAATTCGGGGCCGACGGTCGTCGTCGAGTCGCGCGAGCCCGCTCAATACCAGGCGAAAGTCGATCTGAAGCTAGAAGCTATCGGTGGCGAACAGAAGACGGCGATGCCGGCGCTGACGGCGACCGTTGCACGAAGTGGGGATGACAGGCGGATGGAATTCTCTATGCCGGCCGGCGGCCGCATCGTATTTCTCGATAAGGGTGGCAAAAACTATCTCGTCCTACCGGATAAGAAACAGTACGCCGAGTTGACGCGCGAGTCGCTGGGATTTGACGTGCGACGGATGATGATGCCGGAGCAGATCGTGGATCAAGTGAAGAACGTGCCAGGGTTGGTGCGTGTGGGCGAG
>DATLNN010000197.1:0-3068 GCA_035536695.1 Pyrinomonadaceae bacterium
GATTCGTTCCACTCCTTCTTCTTGCCCAGGACGTAGCCCCACTCGCTGTAAAGCTCCGGCGATTTGATGCCCACCTCTGCCAGTTTGTACTCGGCGTCTGCCTCATTCCACTTTTCGAGTTGGCGATAAGTGCTCGCCAGATTGTAGTGGGCCTGGTAATTGTCGGGTTCGAGCCGGGTTACGTTCTGATAGGCAGCAACCGCACCATTCCAATCGCCCTTGTTGTACGAGGTCACACCAAGCTCGAAAAATGCCGGGGCAAATGTCGGGTCAAGCTCGGAGCTCTTTTTGAAAGCCGCCAGGGCTTCGTCCGGCTTGCTCGTTCTATCCAGCACCTGGCCGCGATAATAATGGGCAGACGCGGATCTAGCGTCCATGGCTATCGCGCGGTCGAACGCCGCAAGAGCCTCGGTATTCTTGTTCTGTTTGAAATAGATCACGCCGCGGATGATGCGCGATTCGGCGCTATCCGTATCCGTCCCCTCGCCCTTTGCCAGGCTGGCTTCGGCCTTCGCTATGTCGCCGGCCTCGAGGTAGGCGATACCAAGCGGCGTGTAGAGCGTCGAGTATTCGGGATTCAGCGCTAAGGCTTTTTCGTAATTTGCTATGGCTTTAGCTTCCTGACCTGTCGCAGCGTCATATATGGCACCCATTTTCGCGAAGGCCACGTCGTTCTTCGGATCAAGCTTTACTGCCTCCTCGAAATGGACGATCGCGCCGAGATTATTTGTGGTGCCGGCGACCTCTATCCCCTTTGCCGTCAGGGCGTTGCTCAGCCCTTCGGCTGCCTGCGTATTCTTTGGCCACTGCACAAGTGCGTCGCGGAATGTCTTTATCGCGAGATCGATCTGATTACCGTCGAGCGCTGCCTCGGCTGTCGTCGTTAACGTTCGCGATGCCCTTATTTTGCGGTCGCGTTCCGCAGCCGCAGCCTTCTTGCGAGCCGCTATCGCCGCCGCTCGGCGCTTTGCCGCTACAGCCGCTATTTGGGCATTGGTGCGCTGGGTGCGCCCGCCCACGCTGCCGCCAATGCTGCCGCCCGCACCGACGCTGCCGCCCACGCCGCCACCGGCGCCGGCCAGAGACACACGACCAAGGCCGGCCCGCGCCTGATTTTTCCTACGCGATTCTTTGAATACAAAGACGCTCGATCCGCCGGCCAGGTCCTCGTTGGCCACGAGGTCCTGCGCGTTTACGGTCCTCGCACCGGAAAACGTCGTAAAAAACACCGAAAAAGCAGCTAGAAAAGCAAGGTGGGCTTTAACTCGGAACATAGTGGCCTCCTGAAAGAACTAATTATAACGCAAAATCGCCTGCGGTGAGTACTGAATTTTGCCATGCCCTCTAAATGCCGTCCAAGTTTCCGCTTGTGAACTCCCGCACATCCAGCTTTGTCGATCAGATATGACTCCCATTTTATTAAAGTTTAATAAGCTTTATTAAAGCTTAATAATTCTTAATAACCCGCCCGCACCGCAAAATGCCTGTAAACCTATGGCATGCGGGAGGATACGCGGGCACATGCCCCCTTTGTCCCGCTGTCCCGCTGTCCCTGTGTCCCACACTTTTTTTTCGGATGTTCACGTGTCAAAGCATCTCGTCGGCGATCCACCACTGGCTTTTGCGTTTCCGGCTGAGTCGGCAACACGGGTCATGTGGGAGATAAATTCATCGGTTTTCAAATCCTCGCCGGCGATATTCTAGCATGCTGTTGCGTAGAACAATAGTAGTATTATCTACGCAACACGAATCGCCCTTGTCGATCAGCTAGGCACAGTCGGATCAGGACTCCATCAACGGGAGAATCCAGGGGAAAAGGGCGTCCGCTCTGCGCCCGGCCGAAATACTGCCACCCCTTTGCGTTCAGAATCCTATGAAAACGGGTTCGGGATGCAGGTCGATGGCAAACGTCTCGGCAACGCGGGCCTGTATCATCTCTTTCAGCTCGACGATCTCGGCTGCCGTTGCATTGCCGCGATTAACTATCGCAAGTGTGTGATTGGCCGAAATGCCCGCATTCCCATGCTCGAACCCTTTTGCAAACCCGCTTTTCTCGATCAGCCAGGCGGCGGGGATCTTGACCCTATCGCCGAAGACAAAAAAGGGAACGTTCTCAAACGACTCCCTGATCTCGTCGAGTTTGTCGTACGAGACAACCGGATTCTTAAAAAACGATCCTGCGCTTCGCGAATTCGGATCATCCTCCTCAATGACCATCGATTTGCGGCGCCTGAGCCGCAACACGGCCTCGCGAACCGCCTTGAGCGATCCCTCTCGACCGGCCATCTCGCGCTCCAGTTCGGGATATGCGATCTTGGCCGCTCCGCCGCGGGTCAGGCGAAACGTGGCGCTCAGCACGATATAGCGGTCACGTTCGGTCGTGTTGAAGATCGATGTTCGATAGGAAAATCCGCAGTCAGCATTCGAGAGCGTGACGATCTCGCCGCTCCCCCTGTCAAGACATCGCACCGACACTATCGTTTCAGAGACCTCGTGCCCATACGCCCCGACATTCTGCACCGGCGTGCCGCCGACCGATCCGGGAATCCCGCTCAAACATTCGACGCCGGCCAGGTCTTCGCTTACGCAATAGCGCACAAACTCGTCCCAGTCCTCACCAGCGGCAGCTATAACCGTGCCTTCCGTATCATGGGCACGCTCGTTGACACTCGCGTTTCCGCCCGTGATGCCCCGGATCGCTATCTGCAGTACAAGCCCGTCAAATCCGTCATCGGAAACAAGCACATTGCTCCCGCCGCCCAGGACAAACAGGCCGAGGCCATTTTTGCGCGCGTGCTCAACCGCCTCGACAACGTCCGCCTCGGTTTCCGCCCGCACAAAAAAACGAGCCGTCCCGCCGACCCCGAGCGTCGTCAACGGTGCCAGCAGTTTGTTTTCTTCAATACGAATAGACATTCTTCATTTTGCGGCTTTGCCGCTCGATGTGCGGCGAAGTTCTACTTCGCCGGAAAGCCGTCTTCAAGATTAGCGCGGCTATGCCGCCGCTCCTGAGATCAGCGGCATAGCCGCGCAGAACCTAGAGTAAGCCTGTCGGCGAAGTAAACTTC
>DATLNN010000198.1:0-2978 GCA_035536695.1 Pyrinomonadaceae bacterium
TAAGAGATTCTTTGACATATTTCAGGTTGGACGGAGTAAAGGTTTTGATGACGCGTGCGATTTGATATCTTCCCTAGGACTAAGCTTCTTGCCACCTGGGAAAAAAAACGTCAGACACTTAACGAGTGCTGACGTGCTGATTTCTAACACCTTACAAACGTGTCTGTCAAACACGTCCCGCATTAGAACAAATCAAATCATATCCGCCTTGCGTAATGTTTGCCCGGCAAAACGCGTATCAGGTCGCGTATGTCGAGTCCGACAAGTGCGCTGTTCAGGTCGCCGAACGACAGACCACTGGATTCGAGCAAGGCGTCTATATGTATCAAATCATCAGCCGCCAGCAGCTCCCAGACGCGCCGTTCGTTATCGCTTAGGTCGGCCGGTACTAACCCAGACTGCCGGCGCGCCGTCTCAGGTCTTAAGGTATCGATCTTCGGCGGCAATATTCTCGCCGCGATCTCACTCGGCAATTCGGCAACGACGTCCTGCCATTGCTGAACCAATTTCGCTCCGCTCTTAATAAGGTAATTCGTTCCGAACGAATTGCCTGACGTGATGTTTCCCGGAACCGCCATCACCTCGCGATTCTGCTCGGAGGCGAGCCGGGCGGTGATCAGGGACCCGCTCCGCTCGCTCGCTTCGACTATCAAAACTCCCAGGCTCAGCCCGCTTATGATTCGGTTGCGGTATGGAAAGTTGTCCTTTAACGGCGGCGTTCCGAGCGGGAACTGCGAGACGAGGCACCCGCTCGCCGCTAGTATCTCCCGGACCAGCCCATTGTTTTCTTTAGGATAGACGCTGTCGATGCCAGTGCCCATGACGGCGATCGTGCGCCCTTGGCCCCGTATCGCCCCACGATGTGCCGCCGAATCGATACCTCGTGCAAGACCGGAGACAATTGTCAGGCCGCGGGAAGCAAGATCCCGCGAAAGCATCTCCGACGCGTTCTCGCCGTATGTCGAACACTGGCGGGAACCGATCACCCCGACCCCCGGCTGGTCAAAACAAGCCTGCCAATCGCCTTTTACATAAAGGACCGGCGGCGGGTCGTCGATCTCCCTTAAAAGTGCCGGATAACTTCCATCATCGAGGATCAGCACATCCCCGCCAAGCTGCTTGACCCGATCAAGCTCCTTCTCCGCCTTGTCAAAAAACTCGCGCTTGATGATACTCTCGGTCGTCTCGGGCCGCATCCGCAGGGATTCCAGCTCGGTTCGTCGCCCATGAAACACCGCATCCGCCGACCCAAACCGCTCAAGCAATTTGGTCGCAGCCCGCGGCCCCACTCCGGGGGTCATGTTTAATGCGATCCAACTGATCATCTACTGACCACTGACAACCGACCACTGACAACTGTTTTTGGCGGAGGCGTGTGGGAGTCGAACCCACCTGGGCATGCTCTCGCAGGCCCACAACGGTTTTGAAGACCGCGCCCATCACCGGACAAGCCGCGCCTCCGCAAGATCTCAGATCTGAGATTTCAAATTTTAAAGCTCGAATGGTTTATGTCAAATCTGTGAGCAACATCGTGATCAGCGTCGCTCGGCCGGCGACGTCGCTGACGAGGATATGCTCCTCCAGAGTATGAGCGCCGTCGCCTGCGATACCAAGGCCGTCCAGCACAGGAACGCCCAGTGCCGCGACAAAATTGCCGTCCGACGCACCACCGACCTGCGTTTCGCCGAGCCGGTAGCCGAAGGTGGCGGCCAGACGGCTAGCACGCTCATATAATTGGACCACCTCCGCGGTTCGCTCCATGGGCGGGCGGTTGATCCCGCCGAGCGTTTCGAGCGACACTCGGGCGTCAACAGGATCCAACCCATGGATCGCAGAATCGATCCGCTCGGCCTCGCCCATGGAGGCGAACCGAACGTCGATCTCACACGCCGCCCCCGCGGGAATGACGTTGGTCGCCGTGCCGCCGTGAAAAGTCGTCACGTTTACCGTCGAGCCGAGATCCGGGTTTGCAAACCCGCTCAGCTGCTCCATATGACGAGCCAATTCAACTATCGCATTTGCACCCTTTTCGGGCTCCAGGCCGGCGTGTGCCGGGAGGCCCCGCGCGCGAAGCGTGTACATTCCCGTTCCTTTGCGCCCCGTTTTTACGCGCCCCGCGGCCGAGGGTTCAAAGACTAGGCAGTGGTCGGCATTTGCGGCCTCGCGTTCTACCAGCCACCGGCCGGTTGTGCTTCCCACCTCTTCGTCACATGACAAAACGATGGTGATCGGCCTTCCCGGGGAAACGCCGGTTTCGGCAAAAAACCTGAGCGCCTCAAGCATCAGCACGATACCCGATTTCATGTCAAAAATGCCGCAGCCGTAAAATTTGTCACCCTCTATCCGGGTCGGATTCTGTAGATTTGTGCCGACCGGATGGACAGTATCGGTGTGCCCGAGCAGCAGTACGGGCTTTACATCGGCCGGAAATGCCCGTATCACCAGATGATCGCCGTCCTGGACTGCCAAGCGCTCGATAGAGAGATCCGCTCCGGTGCACATCGCACATTGCTCGACCCAATCGACGACCTCACGATTGCGGACCGCGTCGTGCGACGGCGATTCGATCTCCACGATCTCCTTTATAGAGTTGAGGATCGCCGACTGCCTGGCGGTGAAATGGCTCAGAATCGCGTGTGGGTCCATGCGCGGTGGATGCGGAAAGGAACCGGGATTTGGTCATCCGTTACAAGTTATTACTTATAACTTATTCCGATTCAAAACTGCAGGGCCGGTGTCGGTACCGAAATCGTTGTAAAAGCCTGGTTAAACAGATCGCCCATGCGATAACCGGCAAGTGCGAGCTGTTCCTCGGCGATCTTTAATGCCTTTTTCTTATAATCGCTCGAAGGCACCTCCCAGCGTTTCAGATCGGGTGAGAACACTTCTTCCTGGGCGAGCTTGAGGCTATCGGCAACCCAGTCTTCGTATTGTCCCGGCCGCAAACGAGAGCGCATCTTCTCGTATGGATGCTTTTT
>DATLNN010000199.1:0-2173 GCA_035536695.1 Pyrinomonadaceae bacterium
ATCGAAATGGGCGACACGAGCATTAGGCTCAAGCCGCCACCGGTGGACGCGGAGGCTGCAGACGAGATCCTGGGCCAGGTCGGCGCGGGGGACCGCAGGCTCATCGGGCTCTTCCTTGGGGCCGGACATCCAAGCCGGCGATGGCCCATCGAAAACTTTGCCGAGCTGGCGGGCCGGTTGTCCGACGACGAGCAAAATAAAGTGCTGGTCTTTGCCGGGCCTGAGGAGCGCGATCTGCGGCCTGGTCTCAAAGAGAGGTTCGGCGATACGGCAACCGTGGTAGACGAGCTTCCGTTGATCACGTTTTTTGCCATGCTCTCGCGTTTGCGGGTTTTCATCAGCGGTGACACCGGTCCAATGCATCTTGCGGCCCTTGCAGGGGCCGGGATAGTGCTGATATCTCAGGCAGGAGCACCTGATATCTTTCTTCCGCTTACCGAGCGGCGCGAAGTGCTGAACCAGCGGGCGATCAAAGATCTGAGCGTTGATGAGGTCATGGCGGCTGTCAACAGATCTTTCTAGTCCACGCCCGGCAGCTCGTTTTTGCTCAGTACAGGATTTCATCTATAATTAAACTTCCAGCGTCAAAAACCTAACAAGAACTATGGTTGAAGGATATGCGTTCGGCGATAACGACGAACGCCAAAAAGTGCGTCAGAACGGGACGGGATGGATCGAGGTCATCGCCGGCTCGATGTTTTCGGGCAAGTCGGAGGAGCTGATCCGGCGGCTGAACCGCGCTCGGATCGCCCGGCAAAAGGTCCAGGTGTTCAAGCCCGTGATCGATGCACGATTCTCGCGTGAAGAGATAGCCTCACACTCAGGCCAGAAACACCTGTCCGTGCCTGTGGCGTCCACCGCCGCGATGATGGAACTCATTGTCGAGGAAACGCAGGTCGTCGGCGTCGACGAGGCCCAATTCTTTGATATGGCGATAATCGACGCGGTCAATCACCTCGCCGAAAGCGGCAAACGGGTGATCATCGCCGGACTCGACCAGGATTATACCGGCAAACCGTTCGACCCCATGCCGCAGCTGTTGTCCATCGCCGAATTCATCACAAAAACCCACGCCATCTGCGTCAAATGCGGCGCCACCGCTAATTACTCCCAGCGTACCGTCGAATCGGAGGCCCGTGTCGAGGTTGGGGCCGCCGACAAATACGAGGCCCGCTGCCGCCGCTGCTTCGTCCCGCACGCCGACGCCCCGACCCCATTTCTGTGAATGATGCTCATATCGATGAGTTTCTAGCGGCTATTCCTCAATGGCTGGCTCGAAAGCTGCGTGCGTAAGACAGAATGCTCTTCACTTGAGAGCGACTTCATAGATGGCCTCAATCTTTCTACGCCCTAAACACCGCTCGCAATCCAAAAAACCCGTCCGCGTATACCCAGGTTAGTTTGAAACAGTGAAAATATTTGCAGGATGATCCTGTCAGAACCGCGAGCAGTAGCTACCCGTTCCTTCTGCTGGGTCGAAAGCGGGCCAAAGCGACTGGCTTCCCCAGCGACAGGATTTAGATTAAGGGCGGCGTTGAGAATACGCCGCGAGGTGAAGTATTATCAACGGCGTCGGTGTTAATAAGTAGTTAGGCTGCTTAGCCGTGTGGTATTAACTCGGGCGCGCGGAGCGTCGGCACGCTGTGGTGGATTGACCCTGCGATAGACAGTGCTTCGCCGGATTTCATTTCCAAAAAAAAGAGGGCTTCACTCAGAGCGAGTGAAGCCTTGTCCAAAGGTGCTTGAGATCAGGCTATTGCGGCCGTTCATCATGCGCAACCGTTACGTCAACAGAAGCGGTCGTAGTATTACCCGCTGAATCCGAAACCGTCGCGACAATACGGTATACCCTGCCGTTGAGATCATCACCGTTCCGACGTGCCTCGATATCAACGCTGTCCGTCCAGCGCCCATTCGAACCCACCAACGAGCGCGTTGCAATTGAGAGCGGCGTTCCATATTCATCGGTAACCGAATAACTTACCTGGTAAAGCCCGGAGGTCGCGTCACTGCCGATACCGGTGAGTGTGACCGTTACCTGCCTGCCGTCCGGCGGGAATATTCGCGACGGTGATGCCGATAGCCGCGCCGTCGGCGCAGTTTTATCGATCATGATAGTCTGGCTGCCGGCCGTCTCCTGATTCCCCGCGCGATCGGTCGAGCGATATGAGAT
>DATLNN010000200.1:0-9705 GCA_035536695.1 Pyrinomonadaceae bacterium
CATGTCGCGCATCTCGTCCATTTTGACGAACCACTGTTCAGACAGCAGGGGCTCGATGACTGTGCCGCACCGCTCGCATACGGGCAGCGTCGAATCGTAGTCCTCGATCTTTTCCAGAAGGCCGAGTTTCTCAAACCTTTCGACGACCAACTCACGCGCCGCATAGCGGTCGAGACCGGCGAAGTCCGCGCCAGCCGCTGCGTTCATCGTCGCGTCGTCATTCATCACGACCAGTTTTTCCAGAGAGTGACGCTCGCCTATCTCCCAGTCGTTCGGATCATGTGCAGGCGTGATCTTTACGGCCCCCGTGCCGAATTCGGCGTCAACATATTCGTCAGCTATTACAGGGATACTGCGCCCCGTGAGTGGCAGATCGATCGTGCTGCTGATCAGTTGTCGATAACGCTCATCGTCAGGATTTACGGCCACTGCTGTATCACCGAGCATTGTTTCAGGGCGTGTAGTCGCGACAATTACGTACTGCATGCCCGTGGTCTGCAGCCCCGACCGGCTAACAGCCTGTCGTACCGGGTACCTCAGGTAATATAGCTTCCCATCCTTAGCTTTTGCTTCCTTAACCTCGAGGTCAGAGAGCACGGTTTTATCGCGCGGGCACCAGTTAACGATCCGCGTTCCGCGATAGATCCAGCCTTCCTCATACAGCCGCACAAAAACCTCGCGAACTGCACGCGAAAGCCCCTCTTCCATCGTAAATCGCTCACGCGACCAGTCAACGCTTAGGCCTTCGCGGCGGATCTGACGGGTGATCTCACCGCCGTATTTCTCTTTCCACTGCCAGACTTTTTCGGTAAACGCCTCGCGGCCGATATCCTGCGGCGTCTTATGCTCGTCCTTTTTGAGCTGCCGCGTGACCATCAACTGAGTCGATATGCCCGCATGGTCAACCCCGACCAGGAACAGCGTGCGGTAGCCCTGCATCCGCTTCCAGCGCGTCAGTACGTCCATCAGCGTGTGCTGCAGCGCATGGCCCATGTGCAGACTGCCGGTAACGTTAGGTGGCGGGATGACGATCGAATACTTAGGCGCCGCAGGGTCCTGGTTGATCTCGGGCGAAAAAAACCCGTTCTCTTCCCATCGCTTGTAGTGATTTTCTTCGGCATGTTTCGGATCGTAAGCCTTGGCGAGTTCCATCTTCATCGGTGGTCGGTGGTTGGTGGTCAGTGGTCAGAAGCTGGAAGCTGGGAGTTGCTTGCTGTTATCGGCAGTTCGCGGTCGATACACTACCCACTACTGGCCACTGGCTACCGACTACCGACTACCGACTACGGATTACTTCTTCTTATCCTGGCTGAGGGCCTCGCGGATGAGTTTTTCCGCTACGCGGGGAACCGCATCCAGGGCGATCTCGCGCACGACCTGGTCCGACAGCTTCTCGATAACGCGCTGGGCGACGAGCTCAACCAACTCCGGCGAGGGCTCCGGCGGGTCCCCGATGTTGTCACGTACACCATCAACCGCCGGCAGGTTCTCGATCGTGTTGTTCTGCGCTTCATGATACTCCGCCGCCAGGTTCTCGATCGTGTCATCCTGCACCTCGTCAGCCGCTTCGACCAGCTCATCTATCTTGTTGCCGCTAGAATTATCAACCGTGGCATTCGCGCTCTCTACCGCACCGCCTTCGGCCATTTCACGCGCCATCGACAGGTTTTCTATCGTGGGGGCGTTAGCCGTTTCCTCTTGTGAAAAGTCGTGGTCGCCTTCCTCAACAAAAACGAACTTTGGTTCAACAGAGGAATTCTGGGCCTTTTGAATCGGTTCAGAGTCAGTTATTACCGCTTCATCGGACCAATCAAATGAGCGATCGGCCTCGGGGATCTCGTCGGTGGTTTCAAAGGCTAAAATGTCATCATCGAGCGGCTCGCTTGGGTACGTTGTCTCTATCAATTCGTCGTCCATACCTGCGTCGCCTAGAAGGTCATCCGCCGTATCAAGCTCGTCCAGCGAGACCGTCTCAGCGAAACTGCTGTTATATAAATGGTCAATATCCCCGGTCAGGGCGGCGGCGGGTGCGGGCAGGACAGCGGCACCCCCGTCCGATCGGCCGAGGAGGTCCGACACACGGACAACAAGGTCTCGTATCGAATGGAAAGGCTTGGTCAAAAAGCCGTCAGCTCGTACTCTTTCGGCCTCATCGGCATCAAATGGCTCGAATGAGCCGACGAGCAGGAGTACGGGAATGTGACTGGTCGCATCGTCATTCTTGATCATTTCGCAGATCTGATAACCGTTCGTCCCGCCCAGGCTAACGTCGACCAGGACGATGTCAGGCTGGACCTCGACGAATCGCTCCATCGCGCTCTGGGCGTCGCTGGCGGTCGTGACCTCGATTCCTTCATCGAAAAACGTGAGCTCAACGACCTTTCGGATCGCCGCCGAATGATCGGCAAGCAGTAATTTTGGTTTTGCTTCGTCCACTATTTTTTCGGAGCCTCGACAAACATCCGGGGCATCGTCTTCAGTTGAGCATCGGTAAACGGTTTCGGCAGGAATGCCACCGCTCCGGCGGAAAAGCTGTCCGACGACAGCCTCGAGCCTTGTTCGGTCGTCATGGTGATGGCCGGGACTTTCATCAGGGGTCGCTCCGATTGCATATATCGAACCAGGTCGCGCCTCTCGATGTGCGGCATCATCAGGTCAAAAATGGCGGCCGCAAACGGCTCTTCGTCCTGAAGCAGCTTGTAGGCCTCCTTGCCGTCCTCGGCCGTAACGGCGGTAAGGCCCTCAGGCTCGAGCACCTGCCTGACGGAACGCGGCACCTCCGGGTCGTCATCGGCTACAAGTACGCGAGGGCTGTTTCGTGTTTTAGTACTCATCGATCGGGAAGCAATGTCTGTAAAACTCCCCAACAATATTAGCAGACTCGGACAATTTCCCGCGAACGATCCTCGTGATCTCAGTGCTCGCGCCGCGCGGCCCGCGCCGATCGTTCTTCGCGTGCGAGTTCAGCTGCCAGCCTGATAGCAGCCAACATACTTGATGCATCCGCAATGCCTCGGCCGGCGATGTCATATGCGGTGCCGTGATCCACGGATGTGCGCTTTAGCGGAAGTCCGAGGGTTACATTGACACCCGACCCAAAGGATAAGGACTTTACGGCGATCGTTGCCTGATCGTGATAGAGGGCGATGACAGCGTCGAAATCGCCTTTATGCCCCCGAAGAAATATCGTGTCGGGCGAATACGGACCGCTGGCGTTGATCCCGATAGACTTGCATTCGTTAACAGCCGGTATTATTTCTTCGTGCTCCTCGCTCCCGAACTTGCCGCCTTCAGATGCATGAGGATTGAGCCCCGCAACGGCGATGGTGACAGGCCGGTTCAGCAGCCTCACCAGTTCTCGATCGGTGAACCTGATCAGATCTACGATCGCTTCCTTCTTTACGAGTTCGATCGCGGCACGAAGAGAATGGTGGGTCGAAAGCAAGACGACGCGTAGCTCACCAGCAAAAAAGCTCATCGCAAATTCGGTGGTGCCCGTCAGCGAGGCGAGAAATTCGGTATGGCCGGGAAAATCGTACCCGCCGAGGTTGATCGCTTTCTTGCTGATCGGCGCCGTGCAGACGGCGTCGATCCTTTTGTCTTTCCAGAGCGAGATCGCAGCTTCAATATTTTCTGCCGAGGCCTTGCCCGTGACCGCGTGATCGGCCCCGATCTCGAAATCGGGCGGGAGATTTGCAAGATCGAGTATTTCAACTTCGCCGGTCTCAAAGGTCGAGAGACCTAAGTAGGCGGCCGTCCTGTGCAAACAAGCCGCGTCGCCGATAACGACCGGCCGGCAAATCGACCGCAGACCTATGTCAGCCAGCGACTTCACTACGATCTCAGGGCCGATGCCCGCTGCATCGCCCATTGTGATGCCGATCGTTGGCCGGTCTGATGCCGTTGAGAATTTCATTGCACACAGCCTCTGCCCAGCGTGAGAAGACCGCAAGAGAGTCAGCCGAGGATGAACGCGGATGAGCGCAGATCTGAAAAGATTTTATCCGCGTTCATCCGCGTTATCCGCGGCCAGATTTTACCCGTTGCCGAAGTACCTCGGAAACCAATTTCTTATCCGTGTCACCCGCGTCGATCCGCGGCCAAATTTCTTACCGGTTAATCCGCCTGCCTTCGCATGAACGTAGGCGTATCGAGGTCCTGGACCGAACCCAGATCCGCCGGCGCAAACGCAACCGAACCGGCCGAAACAGCGCGCGCGGCTTCCTGCGATTTTGGCTTTGGCAGTACCGACGCCGCCTGGCTGTCAAAGCCGGTGGCTATCACCGTGATGCGGATCTCATCGGCCAGATCCTCTTTGATGACGCTGCCCCAAATGATATCCGCGTTGTCATCCGCCTCTTGCTCGATCATTCCGATCGCGTCCTCGACCTCGCCAAGCACCATATTCGGCCCGCCAGTAACGTTAATAAGCGCGGCTTTTGCACCCTTGATCGAATTCTCTTCAAGGAGCTTATAGTCGAGGGCCGCACGCATCGCCTTCGAAGCGGCGTCTTCGCCATCGCCTTTGCCGATCCCCATCAAGGCTACGCCCCGCCCACGCATGACGGTCGTGACGTCAGCAAAATCAAGGTTAATTATGCCCGGCGTGATGATCAGCTCGGTTATGCCCCGCACGGCTTGGAGCAGCACATCGTCGGCACGCCGGAACGCCTCCATGATCGTGATCCTCTCCTCGACCTCGCGAAGCTTCGAATTTGGTATGGTGAGCAGCGTATCGACGCAGCCGCGAAGGTCCGCCAGCCCCTGCTCGGCCTGCGCCATTCGTTTCTTACCCTCGACCGTAAACGGTTTGGTTACCACGGCGACCGTCAGTGCCCCAAGCTCGATCGCGAGAGAAGCCACGACCGGAGCCGCCCCGGTGCCGGTGCCGCCGCCGAGGCCCGCCGTAACAAAGACCATGTCCGACCCCTCGAGCACATCGAGCAGCTTCTGGTGGTCCTCGAGCGCAGCATTGCGGCCGATCTCGGGATTTGACCCGGCACCCAGGCCGCGTGTCGATTTCGAGCCGAGTTGTATCTTCATCGGCGCCTTCGAGTCATTCAGGGCCTGAAGGTCGGTATTCGCGACGATAAACTCCACGCCCTTAATACCCGCGTCGATCATGCGATTCACGGCGTTGCCGCCGCCGCCGCCGACGCCGATAACCTTTATGCGCGCGCCGGTGATCGGCGGCTCGTCTATGAACATCCTGATACTGCTCGTATTCATTTGAAGGTCTTCCATTATCATAAAAACTTCCTTGCCATCCTGGATATGGCCTGTTTGAACGGATTCGTTAGAAGCTGTGCGAAAATAACAAGATATTGTGCTATCGGGCAAACAGCATACAACGAATCGTGGTAAAAATCCAATCGCGGCGCGACATTTTATCGAAATTTGTCGCGAAAATTTCCAAACCACTTGGCGACGCGCTTTGCGGACGATTTCCCGCCGCCATCAGAACGCTGCCGGCTTCGCATCGAATAAAGTGCCAGACCGCAGGCGGTCGCCCACTGCGGCCCCTGGACCTCTTCGGCAAGGCCGCCAAAAAAGGAAGGCTCAAGATATCCCGCACGTGTCGGTGCGTCGAAGACCTGCTCGGCAACCTCCGCCAGACCGCGGACCATCGCCCCGCCTCCCGTAATGAACACACCGCCGGAGATCTGCGCCTTTGTCGTTCTTGCCTCGCGAGCCACATGCTGCATCAGCTCGACGGCCCGCGGCTGCATGATGTCGCAAAGTATCTCCTTTGATAGCTCGCGCGTTTCACCCCGGCCGAATGGTTGGATCTCGACGATCTCTTCTTTTTCGTCCTGGCTGAGCAAATACGAGGCGACACAACCCCAGTTCCGTTTGATCTTTGCCGCCTCGGGTATCGAAACTCGAAGTCCGGTGGCGATATCTTTTGTAAACAACATGCCCCCGAACGGAAAGACGGCAGTGTGCTGGACGGCCCCTCGGCCAAAGATCATTAAACTCGTGATCTCGGACCCCATATTGACGATCGCGCAGCCATATTCTTTATCGTCGTCGGTCAAGACACTTTCGGACGCCGCGAGAGGTTCAAGAACGAGGCCCTCCACCTCGATCCCCGCCCGGGTCACGGCTTTGATCAGGTTTTGGCGGGCAGCGCTCGGGCTCGTGACAATATGGACCAATGCCTCGAGACGCGAGCCGTTCATTCCGACCGGCTCTGTTATGCCGTCTTGTCCATCAACGATGAATTCCTTTGGCAGCCGGCTGACGATCTCCCACCCAGGGGTCAGCGGCATCGCACTTGCCGAATCGACGGCACGGTCAACATCGTCCTCGGCGATCTCCTTATCGGGCCCCGCAACAGCGACCACTCCGTTCTTATTCTCGCCGCGGAGGTGTTCGCCCGACAGATTTACCATCGCGGTCTCGATATCGAGCCCACTGACCCGTTCCGCCTCGCCAACGGCCCTGCGGACTGATTCGGCAACAGCCTCGGTCGAAACGACAACGCCGCGCCGAAGCCCTTTTGAATCGGTTTCCCCCAGCCCGACGATATTCATCAGGCCGTCGCCCGATGGCTCGCCGATGACACACCTCACGCGGCTCGTGCCGATGTCCAGTCCGACCGCATGTATTTCGCTCGCCATATCTAGAACTCGATATAATTGATCACGGGATAAATGCCGCCAGCGTCGACGGACCTGATCTTTGCCCCTTTGCCGCTGAGTGCTTCTATCGCGGTCTTTAGACTCTTTCCGAGGTCGTCTTTGGCGAGGGTCACGGCGATGGCCCGGCCCGAATCCTCAACGACGGCGACCGGCTGGCGCGGGTTCGCGAGGTTCACCTCTTTTACACGCGACGTTAGGTCAAACTGCTTCCATTCATCCAGCATCTTTCTGTACACCTTGAGCCGTGCCTGATTGTCGGGTATGGCCTTTTGGGTTTTTGACTCGTCCCAGCCGCGAAGTGCGATCGGGAAATCCTTCTCAGGCGTCTTAATGGCGGTCAAAATCATGCCCTCTGTGTCCACAAGGTATGGCCCCGAACTCAACTGAACGACCGCCGCCGGCACACGCTCCGTAACAATTACGCGGATGCCCGACGGCAGAGAGCGTGAAACCGCCGCAGATTTAACAAACGGAAATTTTTCAACTCTCTCCCGAATGCCTTCGAGATCGGCATTCCACACACCGGTCTTTTCGGCGTTCGAGATGACAACGCGCCGGATCTCATCGATCGGAGTTCTCTCGGTGCCCCGAACGTCAACGCTCTTCAGATCAAAAAAACGCGACCCGGCCGCCGTGTCATAGAACGAGGATCCGATGATCCCAAGAGCAACGATCAAAACACCGATAATAAGCAGCGGCAGCAAAAACCGGCCAGCGGTCCGCGATACTTCGATGGACCTTTTACCCGCCACACGTCCCCGGGGTTTGAGTTTTATTGAAGACGCCTTCGATCTCGAATTTGTCTTCGCCTTCTTCGCCATAAAACTGCCAGTAAGCAACGGAGGATCAGGATCTTGACAAATCAGGAAGGGCGGCTCTGCTCCCGCACTTTCTCAGGGGTGCTTAATGCCTCAAGAATTTCATCCGACAGCCGTGTAACATTCCCCGCGCCCAAGGTGATCACGAGGTCCCCTTCCTGGAGAAACCCGCAAACCTTTTCGGTCGCCGTGTCGATATCGCCGATGTACGAGACATTCTTATGCCCGTATCGCCTGATATTGTGGGTTAGGACCTCTGCACTGACGCCTTCGATGGGTTCCTCGCTGGCGGCGTATATGTCCGTAATAAATACGACATCGGCATTGTTGAACGCAACGACGAAGTCATCCATTAACTCCCTTGTACGGGAATAGCGGTGCGGTTGAAAAACCACGACGGTCCTTCTGCTGCCGGCGGAGTTTTTGGCGGCGGAAAGGGTAGCCAGTATCTCGGTCGGATGATGCCCGTAATCATCGACCACAGTGATGCCGCTCACCTCACCCTTGAATTGAAACCGCCGATTGGCATTGCGAAAACCGGCAAACGCTTCGATGATCTGATCGAACGGAATCTCTAATTCCATCGCCACCGCCGTCGCCGCCAGCGCATTGTAAACATTGTGTTTGCCAGGCACCGGCAGGCCGATCTGGCCTAGCGTTTCGCCGCCTCGTGAAACGTTAAAAGTCGAGCCGAACGCATCGTTAAAACGGATATCGTGAGCGGAAATATCGGCCTGGGCCGACAGGCCGTACGTAACCCGTCGGCGTTTGATCTTCGGGATGATCAACTGCACATTCGGGTCGTCAAGGCAGATAACGGCAGCACCAAAGAACGGCACCTTATTTACAAAGTCAGTAAAGCACTGAACGACATCATCCATTCCCTTGTAGGATTCCATGTGCTCTTTATCTATATTCGTCACGACCGCGATCGTCGGGTAAAGCATCAAGAATGAACGGTCGCTCTCATCGGCCTCGGTCACGAACCATTCGGATTTGCCGAGCTTTGCGTTCGACCCGAGTGATTCCACAACACCGCCAACTACCGTCGTCGGGTCCATACCGGCGTGCCCAAGCAATGTGGCTACCATAGACGTCGTCGTTGTCTTTCCATGGGTGCCCGACACGGCAACCGCGTATGGTTTTAAGACCATCAGCTCAGCCAGCATCTCTGCCCGCGGTATTACCGGAATGCCCATCTTCTTTGCTACGACGATCTCGGGATTGTCTTCTTTAACCGCAGACGAGTAAACAACAACCTGGGCGTTACCAACATTCTCAGCCGCGTGGCCCTCATAGACCTTGACGCCATGCGTCGACTCCAGCCGATCGGTATTCTTTGACTTCTTAATATCAGAGCCGGAAACAACGAACCCGAGGTCGCACAAAACCTCGGCGATCCCGCTCATTCCGATCCCGCCTATACCGATAAAATGAATTCTCTTTACGTGTCTGAACATCGGTTCGCCCTTTCAACCGGCCCTATGCGTTTCTCTTCAACTCTTCAATTAGATCAACCGTCCGCTCGGCCGCGTCCGCTCGGCCCAGGCTTTTGGCGGCACGTCCCATCTCGACCAACTGGCCAGGTTCACCGGTGAGTTCATCGATCGCGGCGGCCAGCGATGCACCCGTTAGGTCCGACTGCAAAAGCATCATCGAGGCTCCCTCCGCCTGCATGGCCTCCGCGTTCTTACGCTGGTGATCGTCGGCCGCGGTCGGGAGGGGTATCATGATCGACGCCCGGCCCGCGGCGGCGAGCTCCGCACAAGTGGTGGCGCCGGCCCGGCTGATCACGAGATCCGCCTTAGCGACTTCAGTTACCATATCGGCTATATACGGCCTGATATCGGCGTCCTTCCAACCATTGGCCGCGTAGGCGTCCGCAACTATCTGATAATCGGCATCGCCGGTCTGATGAGTAACATTTATTCTGTCTTTGTCACCCGCAAGCAGCGGCAGCGTAACCGCCATTGCTTCGTTTATCGCCCGCGACCCCTGCGACCCGCCAAATATCAGCAGGTTGACCGTCTCAGCCGATTCGCGGGGCGCGATGTTAAAGAACTCCTTACGTACCGGATTGCCCGTCACGACACCCTTTTTCCCAAAAAAGGGCACCGCCGCCTCGAACGCCAGGGCGGCCTTGTCGATGAACCGCGCCAGGCGACGATTTGTAAATCCAGGTAGTGCGTTGGAGTCCATAATCAGATTTGGCACGCCCATGATCGCGGCCATCATCAACACAG
>DATLNN010000201.1:0-2668 GCA_035536695.1 Pyrinomonadaceae bacterium
TCGACCGCCGTATTAGACGGCCGTTCGCGGCTGGTTGCCGCTATCGCTCTGGGGCTCGTTGTTGGCAAGCCCGTCGGTATCGTCGCCGCCGCGTACCTGTCTGTCCGGTTCGGTCTCGCCGAAAAACCGTCAGCGTATTCATGGCGCCAAATGGCCGGTGCCGCAGCTCTCGGGGGCATCGGATTCACGATGTCGCTCTTTATCGCCGGCCAGGCGTTCGCCGATCCGCTCGACTTTGCGGCCGCAAAAATCTCTGTGTTTGCCGCATCGATCGCGGCCGGAATTGCCGGAGCGACCATTCTCTCGCCCCGCAGGACTTCGAACGAGAACGACACACATATTACCTCCGAAACCTCACCTGCCTGCAGTTAAGGGTTTTCTGCTCGTCCGCTTGACAATAGTCGTTATAACGAATATTCTCGAAGCGTGATGGACGATATTCGGCAAGCACTGAAACAGACCAAGCTCTTCGGCAGCCGAGAGGAAGCCGTCTACCTCGGTTTGCAGCTTGTCGCGGAGGGCCTGCGTGCCAGGTTCAACGATCTTTTTAAGACTCGGGACCTGACGGGAGCACAGTACAATGTTCTGCGAATATTGCGCGGGGCTGGCGAAGACGGACTGCCGTGCCGCGAGATCGGTGAGCGGATGATCACACGGGACTCCGATATAACGCGCATGCTCGACCGGCTCGAGGCTCGCGCTCTAATAAGGCGTGAACGTCAGTCAGACGACCGCCGCGTTGTACTTACAGTCATAACAAAGCGCGGACTGGAGGTGCTGTCAGAGTTGGATGAGCCTGTGAGCGATCTTCACATAGAGCAGCTAGGGCACCTGAGCGAAAAAGAGCTTCAAACACTCAGCAGACTTTTAAGTAAGGTTCGAAAGGCCGCAAAGTAGTTTTATTTCAACGATCAATGGAGGACAAGGATATGAGCGAGACGATCAAAATTCTGGGGATCGCAGGCAGCCTGCGAGAGGGGTCATATAACCGCGCGATACTCCGAGCGGCAGCCGAGCTGGCGCCGCAGGGCTCTGATATAGAGATATTCGACATTGCGGGGCTGCCAGGCTTTAGCCAGGATGACGAGCAGGATCCGCCCGCGAAAGTAGCGGACCTAAAGCAGAAGATCCGCGGCTCCGACGCCGTTATCTTCGCCACGCCGGAGTACAACTATTCGGTCCCAGGTGTTCTCAAGAATGCGATCGACTGGGCGTCGCGCCCTTACGGAGACAGTGCATGGGACGGCAAACCGGCGGCGATTATGGGCGCCTCGGTGGGCAACATAGGGACCGCCCGTGCTCAATATCATCTCAGGCAGATCATGGTCTTTCTGAACATGCATCCGCTTAACCGGCCCGAGGTCATGGTCGGCAGCTGCGCCGATAAATTCGATGCCAACGGCAACCTGACCGACCAGTCGACAAAAGACCATATTCAGAAACAGATCGTCGCCCTCGTCGAATGGACGAAACGGCTGTCAGCAGGAAAAGGCAAGGCGGCCGGCGAGAACTGATGGATTATCACGATAGTCCGGCGCCGAGATTTGTCCCACTTGAATTTCAAGAGCACGCGTCAGCCGACCAAGCCGCCCGGGCCGATGCGTTCTGTCAGCTCATGGCCCGCCGGCGTACCGTACGTGATTACTCCGCAAAGGATGTGCCTCTTGCGTTGATCGAGAAGGCGATCGCCACGGCCGGCACGGCTCCTTCGGGAGCCAACATGCAGCCGTGGCGATTTGTGGTTGTACGCGATCAAGAGGTGAAGCGGCGAATACGCGAGGCCGCCGAAAAGGAAGAAGCTCTCGGTTACCATGGCCGGATGAGCGAAAAATGGCTCCGCCGACTGGCCGTCCTCGGTACCGACGAGCAAAAGCCATTCCTCGAGATAGCTCCATACCTCATCGTCGTATTTCGCATCAACTCTATCGTGGAAAACGGCGAGACAGAGCCGACATATTACTCCCAGGAGTCGGTCGGCATCGCCGTCGGCCTGCTTCTCGCCGCTCTGCACAATATGGGCCTGGCGACGCTGACCCACACGCCGAGCCCGATGAAGTTTTTGCAGGAGATCTTAGGTAGGCCAAAGAATGAGATTCCCTTTGTACTCATCCCGGTCGGGTACCCGGCTAAGGAGGCGACCGTGCCCGACATCGCGCGAAAAGGATTGGACGAGATCATGCAGGTCATTTAGGCGAAGTCGCGAGCGATGTGGCCGTTAACCCCCCGAGAATCCCAGTCTCGCCAGTTCAGCCAACCTGACAGCGCAAATGCCGCGATGGCGAAACAAAGAGTAGCGGTGTCCACCACGAACGGGTCCCAATTCAAGCCCGTCAACCGGTCCGCATAGTACTTGATATAGGAATAAGGCAGATCGGCCTCACCGAGGCGGCGCTTTACTTGCCAATGCCAGGCGGTGCAAAAGCAGTAGCCCCAGCCGTAAAACAGACCAAGTCCAAACCAGGACAAAAAGGTCGCCCCTATCGTCGCCAGATGCAGACGCCGCGTTCGCGGCCATGCCCACCCAGATAGATTGAACAAAACCAGGCCGCTGTGAAACACGACGAAAAAATAGTCCAGCAGTAAATACATTCTCGATCGGCCCGCGCCCGTTGAACAAAAAAGGGCCAGGACATTGTGCCCCGGCCCATAGCAAATTGCCTAACTGACC
>DATLNN010000202.1:0-16910 GCA_035536695.1 Pyrinomonadaceae bacterium
TCCTGAGCAGCTTCATCATCGCGTTGGGTGTGACTCTGTTATAACCCAGGCCACTCGAGGTCTGCAGCGAAAGCTCGTTGGGCGGAACGTTAGCATTTAGGTGGACAAGCCGAGCGACGGCGTACGGGCCACCGACAAGATCACCAAGCCGTTCCGAGAGAAAATTATTCGAATAGCAAAGGGTGGCCTTTACGATCTCCCGGATCTGGGTCGACTCGTGCGTAAAAAGCAGCTGCAAGGTGCTCGGGAGTGGCTGAACATACACGGAGCCGGAAAAGCTCACCCCAGGCACACTCTGTACCGAAGAAAACTTGCCCGAATACGAAAGATGATTCTGCCAGACGCGCGTGGCCGCGGCCGGGCGCTTGCTCGAGTCGAGCGTCGCGGACAATGTTTGGGCCGACGCCAGCGGCGAACCTGAATAATTCATCACAAAATTATCCGTGACGATCAGATCACCCGAAACCGAACGGACACCCATGCGATTTAATTCGTGAGCGAGCGCCACCGCGTGTTCGTAACCGAACATAGGGTCCTTCCCCGAAATATATACATTGCCGTTCAGAGTGCCGGTATTCGGGTCGATCGCTCCGTCGGTAAAAATGTTTGTAAGAAAGCGGAACTCCGGGCCGAAGGTTTTCAGCACGGCATAGGCCGTCGCGATCTTAACGTTCGACGCCGGATTAAATGTCATTCCGGCATTGGTCTCGATGACGACATTTCCCTCTGGCGATTCGACAAGGATGCCAGAGTAGCCGGGGATATCGACGTCCGCAAGGACCGGAAACAGCGTGCGCACACTGTTCGCATTCATCGAGGGGCTAACACCCCCCGTTTTCTGGACCAGTGGCGAGGGCGTGGCAGACGGGACCGATTGGATCTTAATATCCTGAAGCAGCGGAGCGCGAGAGCCCTGTGCCAGCATAGAGACCGACGCCGCGGCGACCAGCGTCGCAACGACTATCCATCTGAATCCTGCTGTCAAGGTTGTCGACATTGATTTTCGTTCGTCCGGCTTAGCGGAAGGGCAGGTGTTCGCGGAGCCAAAAGCAACGCTTTTAGAATATAACACAGATCGTGGGGATCTTTCCAACATTTTCAAAACTCTACCGCCCCAACTCATTTCGGCGGCGATACCTAAGATGAGTTTTGCGCGCGGCGCGATGTATGCGATTCGTGTCAAAAAGCGAGCTCTCAGACATCATCCCGCCTCAGGACCTTGACCATGGTGATCCTGGTACCGTCATCGGTGCGCTCGATCCGGACGTCATCCATGAGGCCTTTAATGAGCTTGATGCCACGGTCCTGCGCGCGGCGATCGATCTCAACCAGCTGGTCGACCCCACGCGGCATCCTCCGGTAATGATACCTCGCCCAATTCGGCAGGGGCGGGTAATAGAACGGCACGACGTCATTCTGATCCGCAAACAGAACGTCGTAGACCTGCCGCAGCAATTCCGAACATTTCGCGTGACGTCTCGCCAAGCAAGGCGAGGCCCATTTCGCGACCTTCTTCGGGAGCGTGCCGAAACAACCGGTCGAAGTCCGTTGCCCGCCCGATAAAGTCCGCGAGGTCTATACTCGCGAAAATACTTTTGTCTGAGGCGAGTTTCATTCCTTGTCTCGCCGGGCGGCCATCTGTACGACATCTTTGAATGCAACGACTCGATTTCGTCCCCGACGCTTCGCTTCGTAAAGGGCCTGATCGGCTGCCAAAACCAGGTCCGCGGAAAGGCATAGCTCGGCTGAACAACTCGCGACGCCGATGCTTGCGGTGACCGGGCGATGTTCAAAGGCGGCCCGTTCGATATTCGCGCGAAGACGCTCCCCGATAGCGGCCGCTTCTTCCCGGGTTGTTTGCGGCAGAAGAATAGAGAACTCTTCGCCGCCAAATCGCGCCGCCACGTCGGCGGCACGAAGTGTATCGCGCAAAACCTTTGCAACGAGTTTTAGGGCCTCGTCGCCGGCCGGGTGGCCGAACTCGTCATTATAGGATTTGAAATGGTCTACATCGAGCACCATGAAGCTCATTGGAAAGCCGTGCCGATTCGAACGCTTTGTTTCCTCGAGAAGCCGGGCTTCCATGTAGCGTCGGTTCAAGAGCCCGGTTAGAGCGTCGGTGACTGATAGCTGCTCGAACTTGCCGGCCTTTTCCTTCAAGATCGTACGATCGATGGCCACGGCCAGCAGCGGTGCGATTGCCTCGAACATATCTAGGGACCTGGCGTCGAAGGCGGCTCCAGCGAGTCTGTCGGTGAAGCTCATGACCCCCAGCGAGCGGCCGCCGAGCGAAACGGGATAGCTCATAAAAGATTCGGTCTTGTATCCGCGTTCGGGTTTTGGCTCGAGTCCCGTCGCCGCGACATCGGCAACCGCAAAGGCCTCGCCGGCCATGAAGACATGTTTGGCGACGCGTTCGCCGATCTCCTCGCCTTCAGCGGGCTGACTCCTGGCGCCGATTATCGCCTTTATGGCCAGACCATCTTTCGCTTCGTCAAAAACCAGCAGTGACGCTCTTTCCGCTCGAAGCATTTCCGCCGCATGCTGGGTAACACGAAGCCAGAGATCGTCGTCGTCGATACGTTTGAGGATACTGCCGAATTTACGTGCAAGGGTCGATTGCGAGTCGCTGATCTCGACGCGGGATCGCAGATTGACGATCTCTAAGGGCGGCCCCAGGGAGCGCGCCCGACGGGCAATTTGCCCTTTAACAGCGTCGTCCATTATGGGATCAAGGACCGCGAGCGCGGCTGAAACTTCGCCAGCCATACCGACAGGAAATAGGTTCAGCCGGCGCGTCCCACTTGCTCCTTCGCTCAACTCGAGCGGCCGATGGGTTCTTATCGCCTCGAGAAGGCGCGGATCATTGGCCGTAACCGCCAGCCGCAGGCCTCGAGACCTCATACTTCCAAAACCGGCTGTGCTTTCGAACCGACCGCCGCGGTTCTCGAGCCAGACGAGCGCAGATAACCCGTACTGCGCGGCGATGAAAGAGAGTATCGAATGGGTCGCGTCGGCATAACTTGATCGCAGAAGCGAACCGAAAAAAGAACGCCACGCGGCAGCATCTGCTTTTCTCCGTTCGATCGGAACCGCCGATGAATCGCCGGAGGGAGCTCGATCTAACTCATGAGGTTCGACCGCGGCGGCTATTGTCTCCTCTTTCAAAGTCATCTGCTTGACGGCCGCTATCAAATGATCGAGGGAATCCGGTGCATTAGCCACGTGGACGCTCTCAAATAAGGCCAAAGGCAAATGCACGGCCCAGTCGCCGGATATGGCCCGAAGGCGCGCCTGTCGGTAATTCTCATTTTTTAGGAACGCGCGTCCGACTATGGCTACGAGTGGTTCCGGGCCGGCAATGGGTGTTGCTTGACATTCGAGGCCTGCATGACACTTATAAGAAATATCCGAGCCCGCTGAGCGTGCATTCGCAAAAGCCCGGCCGCAAAATTCGGCGCACGCTGGTGAAAACTTGCCCGCGGAGTTGAGCGTCCGGCAGATGGAATTGTTATTAGCCACGAACCGCTCGCCACCGTCATCGACGATAGCTATCGCGAGGCCGCTTTCATTTGCCTTGTCTGCGAACGAATCTATCTCAACGCTGTCGAGCTCTTCGGGCATTAGGATTGGCTAGATTCCTCCGGCTCCGCCGTTCGGGTGCCACGTCGCTAAAGAGAAATTTTCTAAAGAGAAATTTTATTATACACGCCGAAAACACGTCATGGCCTTGTTTTTTCAATAAAACGCGGCACCACAGAAGAGCTCCTCCGCTCTATTATGCGGCAACATTGACCCCTCCTTTTATGTCATCTAGCAGACGTACCTGAAAAGTAAAAGTGTCTAAGCTAGATCTTATGCTGATATTCAATTTTACTTTCAGGAGGCGATAAATATGATCAACGACTACGAAGCAACAATTCCGATGACCCAAGATGCTACAATCCCGGGAGGAACGTCGGCGGAAACCAACGATTCAGTAATAGCGACGCTGAACACTCTGATCGAAACATGCAAAGACGGCCAGGAGGGATTTAAGGACGCTGCGGAAGGGGTTGAGAACTCGGAATTGAAATCTCTGTTCTACGAATACTCGCAGCAGCGGGCGGAATTTGTGGGCGTGCTGCAGGGCCTCGTTCGAAGTTTGGGCGGCGACCCGGAAACAAGTGGAAGTGTGACCGGTGCGGTCCACCGGGGTTGGATAAACATTAAATCGGCCGTTACCGGCCGAGATGAAGGCGCAATTCTGAACGAATGCGAACGGGGTGAAGATCATGCGAAAGAGGCGTTTGCGGAAGCACTGCGACTCAATTTGCCGGCGAACGTCGCTGATGTGATCAGCCAACAACATCAATCGGTACTCGCCGCACACAACCGGGTTCGGGCATTGCGAAACGCCGAAAACGCAGCGGATGATTCGGACAGGCAACAGGCGGCGACGCCGGGAACCTTTTAACACGACCGCATGATAGTTTTGACAGAAACCGCGTGGTGCAGTGCCACGCGGTCTTTTTTTTGGATGACTGTTAGGATATTTTCGGATTCTCGCTGCTTATTCTGATAGGGGGAATAATGACGCGCTTTTCCACCCCTCCTGTCCGTAGTTGACGGTCAGGATATTTGCGGATGCTCACTGCTTATCCTGATACAGGCGGCATAGTGGCGCGGTTTTATTTCGACGAGCTGCGGCGTAACGGTGCTGCAATCCGGAACCGCATAGGGGCATCGTGTATGAAAACGGCATCCCGATGGCGGATCTACCGCCGACGGGACATCACCCTTGAGCACAATTCGTTCGCGTTTGGCTTCTATCACCGGGTCCGCGACCGGAATAGCCGATAGCAAGGCCTGGGTGTATGGCATCAGCGGGCCGCCATAGACCTCTCGAGCGTCGCCAAGCTCGACTATTCTGCCAAGGTACATGACCGCCACCCGGTCGGCGATATACCTGACGGCTCGCAGGTCGTGCGAGATAAAAAGATATGTGAGATCCCGCTCCGCCTGGAGACGTTTCAACAGGTTTAGGATCTGTGCTTGAATCGAGACGTCAAGAGCCGATATTGGCTCATCGGCGACTATAAATGCAGGTTCGGCAGCCAATGCACGAGCGATGCCAACACGTTGACGCTGGCCGCCGGAAAACTCGTGCGGATAGCGCGTGGCCAGTTTCGCGTTTAATCCTACGTCCTCTAACAGCCGACCCACACTCGCGGCCATCGCTTTTCGATCCGACATCCCAAATGCTTGCAGCGGTTCGCCAATGCTGGCGCCCACCGTCATTCGCGGGTTGAGGCTTGCATACGGATCCTGAAAGATCATTTGCATATTTTTTCGCTCGGAACGCATTGCTCGGGACGACAGAGTAGTCAGATCGCGCCCTTCATACAAGATCGTTCCCGCCGACGGGTCGATCAGCCGGGCGATCGCTTTTCCGAGCGTCGATTTCCCGCACCCCGACTCGCCGACAAGTCCGAAAGACTCGCCCTTCAGGATATCGAGAGAAACCTCGTCTACCGCTTTGACGGTTTTACTCCTACCGAACAGCCTACGTCCAAGGCCGTACTCGACCGTCAGGCCGCGGATCGAGATCGCTGTTGTTTCACTGATCGGGTTCATTGGTCCTGCGTTTTCGATTCGTTATGAACGGCCTCGGCAAAATGGCAGAGTGAGTAGTGGTCGGCGCCGACTTCTGTAAACGGCGGCTCCTCCTGTCTGCATATTTTCTCTACACGGTCACAGCGGGGAGCAAAAGGACATCCGGGCGGGCGATCTACGCCATCCGGGGGCAGGCCAGGTATCTGATACAGCAATTCCCCGGGTTCTCCGTCCGTCCTCGGCATGCTGCGGAGCAGTGCTTTCGTGTACGGATTAGCCGGGGCGGCGAATATATCCATCGTCGTCGCTCGTTCAAACACCCTGCCCGCGTACATGACCACCACCGTGTCCGCCACACCTGCGACGATGCCGAGGTCATGAGTGATCAGTATCACGCTCGTGCCCATGCGTGCCGTTAGGTCCTTGACGAGCTCGAGTATCTGCGCCTGGATGGTCACGTCGAGGGCGGTCGTCGGCTCGTCGGCGATCAGAACTTCGGGTTCGCAGCTCAGCGCCATGGCGATCATCACGCGCTGGCGCATGCCGCCGGAAAACTGGTGAGGATAATCGCCGATCCGGTCGTCCGCGTCCGGTATCCCTACCATTTCGAGCATCCTGATCGCATGTCGACGCGCCTCGACGCGCGAATGCCCAAGGTGTAGACGGGTTATTTCGGTTAACTGCTTCCCTATCTTGAGATACGGATTTAGCGAGGTCATCGGATCCTGGAATATCATCGCAAGGCGGCGCCCTCGCAGACGTCTTACGTCCTTCGCCGTGGCCGCCAGGACATCTACACCATCAAACGTGATCCGGCCGCCAACGATCTTGCCGGGCGCTTCGACAAGCCGCAACAGCGAAAGGCTTACGACGGATTTGCCGCTGCCCGATTCGCCGACGATACCCAATGTTTCGCCGCGCTTCAATTCGAATGAGACGCCGTCGACGGCGTTTAGCGGCCCTTCGGGAGTTTGAAAGTAAGTTTTTAGATCGTTAACGGCGAGAATTGTGGGTGCTGGTTCGCTCATCCAATGCTCGATCCCAAGCGCTATTGTTTCCAATTGCTGTCGATACTGACCTGTTTCAGCGAGGGGGCGTCGAGCCCGTTGGGATCAAAACCCTGTACATAAGGCTTTACGAGTGAAAAGGACGCAGGAAAGTATAGCGGGATCGCCCGCAGTTCGAATATAGCATCTTCTTCAGCGAACGTCGGTCCCAACGCGGTCGCCGTGTTTGCTTTTTCGCCGGGTTCACCTGTTTTGGGCGATGTTTCTTGTCCGTGTGGCGGTATGCTGCCAGATGGTTGTGGTTCGCCCGGGCTGGTCATATCCCCACTACGGGCGTCGACTGTACCAAAGATCGACAAAATATTCACCAGCTCGTCATGGGCGGCGAGAACGACGCCCCGGCGCACAAGGTCAAAATCACCCGAGGCTCGCACGGATTCGATATCGGACGTTTCGGCCACGACGATATCAGTGTCGATGTTGAGGTTTTGCTTCCACATCCTGGCGACCGACCGGGCGACACGGTTTTGCGTGTTGTTTCGGTTGACCACGAGCCGGACCGTTGGAAAGCCTTCGCCATCGGGAAAACCAGCCGTTTCGAGAAGCCGTTTGGCCTTGGCGGCGTCGAATGTAACGGCGGGCTGCACGGCCTTTCCAAATGGAAGAAACTTTGTCGCCGGCTCGGTGGTGCCTTGCAGGTCGCCGTCGGCCAGTTTCTCTCTATCAATGGCTATGGCGAGCGCCTCGCGCACGCGACGATCGTCAAAAGGCGGTCTTGAGAGGTTATATTCGTAAAAATTCAGCGCTCCATGTGTCGTTCGCCGAAAATCGGCGTATGGTGCAAGCAGCTTCAAACCGAGCGGCTGAAACGCCGCATTCGTTACCACATCGACCTCACCTTTTTTGTACGCCTCCAAGGCGGCTTCAGCGCTTTGGGTGGCGATAAACCGGACCCGTTCGAGCGAAACCGCCTGACGGTTCCAATACTTCTCGGACCGCTCTAAAGAGACACCGTTCTCGTCTATCCCGACCACCCGAAAAGCTCCATTTGTAACGATCTCCGGATCCAGTGCTGGACGACCGGATCTTAGCGAGCCTCGGTGAACGGGGCGGAATAAAGGATTTGAAACAAGACGTGGAAAGTCTTTGTCGGACTGCTGAAGCTTAACGCTCAATGTGACCTCGTCAACAGCGACCACGCCGAATTCTGTCGCACCATTGCCGCGTTCCTTGAGCGCTGACGGCGGCAGCGGGCCGCTCAATGGCGGTTCGGGCGTCGCAAGAGTGTCTGGTTCGGCGGTTGTTGTCGGGCTGTCGTTCGCCGGCGGGTCCGGGAACTTGGTTTCGCTCGGAACTTCATTCAGAAAATCAGCCGGCACCTCTGGGACAACATCCGCGCTTCGCTTCTGCATGCCGACGATGTTTTGCACCAGGTGGGTGCTTGCCGGGTTTATCTCCGAAAGCTCTTGAAGCCGCCGCCACGAGCGGACAAAATCGGCGGCGGTAATGCGTTCGCCGTTTGACCATCGGGCATCCTTGCGCAGGTGAAATGTCCACGTACGCAGATCCTCGGATGACTCCCATTTTTCTGCCACGCCCGGCAACTCCGTAAGGTTCGCGCTGTCCAGGTCGGTCAAGCCCTCGTAGATGGCCTTGACGATGTCGGTTTCCGGGGCAGCCGCAGCCCGCGCCGGGTCGAGGCTCTTTGGCATACCGCCATTACTCCACCTCAGCTCTTGTTTAGCCGGAGGGCCTGTCCCCGCGAAGAACGGTTCGACCTTAGGCCGTTGGATATCGCCGCAGGCGGCGAACAATGCGACAAAGCCTAAAATGGGCACAACAAGAAAACGAAACCCGCGTTTTCGCGGATTTGCATCTCGGCCCGAGGTTGTGTCGTTGTTCCCTAACATGCCTGCGTGTTAAATACCCTCAATTCCTCCATTATCTCCGCCACCTGCTTCCTCACATCTTCAAATCCGCCCGAAGTGTCGATCAGGTAATCAGCATACCCCTTTTTTTCTTCCTGGGGCATCTGAGCGTCGATCCGTTTGTTCGCCTCCTCGTGGCTCAGGGGGTCCCGCCCCATGAGGCGTTCGAATTGTAGCGCGGGCTCACACCATACGACAATGAGCTTATCGAAGCGCTTGTAGCCGCCCGATTCGATCATGAGCGCCGCGTCGACGATCACAATCGCGTCTGGCTCCTCGATTTCGACGGCCTGCAGCCATGCGTCCTGGGCCTCGATCACGAACGGGTGCACGATCGAGTTAAGCAGCCGCCGTTTCGCGTCGTCGGCGAAAACGATCGAACCGAGCTTCCCTCGATCGAGTCTTCCGTCATCGGTGAGAACGCCAGCGCCAAATTCCTTTACTATACGATGCAGCCCGGGCGTACCGGGTTCGACCACATCGCGTGCGGTTTTGTCGGCATCGAGAATGCGGCAGCCTAAGGCCCGAAAGCACTCGGTGACAAACGACTTGCCTACGGCGATCGATCCCGTTAATCCGACTTTCAACATTTACGCCGCCCGATTGTGCCGCTTTGCCAGCTTCTGCACATTAAAGCCGGCGATATCGTCAAGCGTCAGCCCAAGCTCATCCGCGCAGGCGGATATATACCACAGGACATCGCCAAGTTCATCTTTTAGCTTTGCTCGCGTGTCGTCATTTATCAGTCCGCCGTGGTCACGCTGGATCTTTTTGACAATATTGGCGACCTCGCCGGCCTCGCCGGCCAGGCCGAGGGTCGGGTATTCCAGATTGTCCAACCGTCGAGGGTAAAGAGCCGTCTGACTGGCTTCGGATTGGTATTCTTCGAATGTCATATATTTAGTCTCTCAGAAACCGGGCCCACTCAGGCGCCGGCTAGCCGGCGGCACCGAGCCGTTTTCGCCTGGCCGCAGCCGCATCGGCCGTGTTTCTCATCAGCATCGCCACGGTCAGCAAGCCCACGCCGCCGGGAACAGGTGTAAAATTGGCGGCTTTCCGCATCGCGTCCGCCGGGCTGACGTCGCCGACCAGCGTGAATCCGCGCTTCGCGATCGTGGTAAGTCGTTTTTCAAGCATTTCAGCCTCGAAGAGCTCAGCCGCGAGTTCCATATCGATCAGCCGGTTAATGCCGACATCGACCACGGTCGAGCCTTCGCCAATATGCTCGGCGCGAATGAATCCCGGCCGGCCGATCGCCGCGATCAATATATCGGCTTGCCGTGTGATCTCAGCGAGGTTTGCCGTTCGCGAATGGCAGATCGTGACCGTGGCGTTCTCAGCCAGCATAAGCATCGCCATCGGTTTGCCGACGATGTTGCTGCGGCCCACGACAACGGAGTGCTGGCCGGCGATCTCGATGTTGGACCGCTTTAGGATCTCGATGACCCCTGTCGGCGTACATGGCCTGAGCGAGGGATAGCCCTGCGACAATCGCCCCGCGTTGACCGGGTGAAATCCGTCGACGTCTTTCGTTGGATCGATGCGTTCGAGTACATCTTGTTCACGTATGTGACCGGGCAGCGGCAGCTGAACAAGGATCCCATCTATATCGTCCCGACCGTTCAGGCTTTCGACAAGGTCCGCGATCTCCTCGCTCGACGCGCTGACCGGCAAATGCGTGCTTTCAGAATATATGCCGAGATCTCCGGCCGTGGCCACCTTGCTTGCGACGTAGACCCCCGACGCTGGGTCCTCGCCAACTCGAATAGCTGCCAGCCCAGGCCGGGTCAGGCCCGCATCTCGAAGGCGGGCCACAGCGGCCGAGACCTCAGCCTTGATCGCCTCGGCGATCTCTCTTCCGCTCAAGATCCGTGCCGGCATAATTGCTTTTGACGTGATTTTACAGGATTTGAGATAATCGCGCCTAATGCGCTTCCTTTTTGCGGCCTCCCTTCTCGCCATCCTCGCCCTCACAGAAACGGCCGGTCAGGACCTCGCGGGCAGCCACGAGAAGATACGACAGCTAATTGACGATCGGCGACACACGGAGGCGATAGATGAACTCCACCGTTTGGCCGCCGCTGACCACCGTATTTTTACCGGCGGCAACTATGATTACCTGCTGGCGAGGATCGCACAGAAGGATGGCCGTCTCGGCCAGGCCATGTCGGCTTATGCCGGCGTCGCGGCACGCGAGTCGTCCTTTCGGCCATACGCACACGAACGGATGGCCGCTCTCGCCCGCTCCACTGGCAATCTCATGTTCGAGCGTATCTATCTCGATGAGATCCTGCTGTTTGCCCCCCAGAGCGTACCGGCGGCCGGGGCGGCGCATCGTCTGCCGCGCAGCAGTTTTGATCGCGGCAACTACCGTGAGGCCATCCGCCTCTTAAGCGGCGCTCCTGTTGTTACGGAGCCGCTGGGAACAACTGATAAAACCGGATCT
Organism: Pyrinomonadaceae bacterium; assembly: GCA_035536695.1. Lineage (GTDB taxonomy): Bacteria > Acidobacteriota > Blastocatellia > Pyrinomonadales > Pyrinomonadaceae > OLB17. The sequence goes on from DATLNN010000202.1 coordinate 10,977, forward strand.
CGAGAGGATAAAAAGGTTCTGGCAGAAGGCTTGCTGCGCGACGGCCAGGTGCCGCGTGCCCGAGAGATGTTTGCGGCGTTGCTCGACACTGATCCGAACCAGGCGCAGCCTGACGACGTGTCGCTCGCGGCGGCAAAAGCTCTTGACCTGATGGACGGCAGCAGCGACACAGAAGCCGCCACGCTAACCGAGTCAGAGCATTGGCGCCGAGCGAGTATCTACCAGTTTAGTCGCGAGTTTGCTCGTGCGCGTTTGCACTTCGCGGCGCTTGTTGATCGTTATCCGGAGAGCCAAAAAGCGCCGGACGCGCTTTTTCAGATCGGACGAGGCCACGCCCAGATCGGGGAGTTTGGCGAAGCTCTAAAGTCTTTTGAACGGATTCTCGAGCTGCATCCGCAGAGCCTAGTCGCTAAAGAAACTTTGCTCAATACCGGTTCCGCGTACGCCCGCCTCGGGCGCACGCGCGAGGCGATAAGCCGGTACCAGGCCTTCATTGACCGCTATCCGACCGATGAAAAGCTCGACCGGGCCTTTCTCAATAGCGTCGATATATACCGAGATCAGGACTCGGATACCGAGGCTCTCGCATGGTGCGAAAAGACCCGCTCTGCCTTCGAAGGAAAGCTTCCCGCCGCGCTCGCCACGTTCGCGAGCGCGCGGATCCACATCTCAAGAGAGGATTGGCCAAATGCTCTTGCCGCTCTCGATCGGCTGCTACTCAAGCCGAATCTGGGCGGCGCCCCCGTTCCGGGCGGAACAAGTAGGCCGGAGGTCGATTTCCTCAGGGCCTTTGCCCTGGAACAGCAAAGGCGCTATGGCGAGGCCATCGACGAATACCTCGCAATTCGAGACGGACGAGAAGAATACTATGGATGGCGTGCCAGCGAGCGGCTGATGGCTCTCGGCGACGACCCGTCGGCTGGGTCGCTTGTCGCGGATAAAGCTGCTCGGCTGGCAGCGGCTTTGGGATCTGCGGATACGCAAGATAGCCGGGCAGCCGCTCAGGCACTGCTGCGAATTACAAAAGACCCGGTAGTGCGTGAACGCGCCTTGAGCAAGCTTCGGACCCAGAACGACGCACTGTCGAGCCCTCAGCCGAGTTCCAAAACTGCCACGAAGCCCGATCCCGTTACGGACCAGTTTCTCGCCCTGGGGCTTTATGAGGAGGCCGCCAGGAGTATTCGCTTGCGCGCTGGCGCGCTGACTTACGAGACGGCGATCGTACAAACACGTGGAAACCGCGCCGACCTCGCCCTCGCATTTATCGAGCCGATATGGCGACGGGTGCCGGCCGATTACCCGATCGAAATGATCGCGCCGACACACGCCGAGCTGCTTTATCCAACGCCGTTTGCCGACGAGCTTCTCGCCGTCGCACCTGAATACCGGGTCGATCCTCGCCTGGTCCTGGCGATCATGCGACAGGAGTCGCGTTTTCAGCCGGACGCAAAATCATATGCGTCTGCTCGCGGGCTGATGCAGTTCATTCCCGAGACCTCGCGGCTCGTCGCCGGCGAGCTCGGCCGCGAAGCGCCGCTCGATGACGACCTCTACCACCCGACGACCGCCATCCGGTTCGGGTCGCACTATCTGGCGAGTTTGTTCCGTGCCTTTCCGGGGCAGCCCGAGGCGGTCACGGCGAGCTACAACGGCGGCGACGACAACATGCTCCGATGGCTCCGCCGCTCGCGCTCCACGGTCCCTGACCGGTACGTACCCGAGATCGCCTACGCCCAGACAAAGGATTATGTATATCGCATCATGGCAAATTACCGCATGTACCAGCACCTGTATGATGAGAATTTGCGCCCGCGATCATAGAAAATGAATAAAACCCAACCCAAATGGCGAATTAGAGATAATGGTATAGGTTTGTTCCTTTCCTTCTTTGCGATTTCTTTGCGGTCGTCGCGTCTTTGCGTGAGAAAGATCGTCTCACGCAGCAAAGGCACAAAGAACGCAAAGAAAAACAACAGTAAGACCATCTGTGCGATAGGGTTGTTTCTGGCGCTCGGGCTCGGCGCTGGGGCCTGCCGGAGTGTATCGAATTCTAACGGCGCAAACGCGGTGTTGACCCGCTACCCATTGAAAGGAAAGGTAGTTTCGGTCAATAAAGCCGAGAAAAAAGCAAAAATCGAGCATGAGCCGATCGAGGGTTTCATGCCCGCGATGACCATGGATTTTCCGATCCGCGCCGACTGGGTGTGGGAAGACCTGGTGCCCGGCGTCGATATCCGGGCCGAACTCGTGGTTGATAATACGGCCAAAGACCCCTATTGGCTCGAGAATATCGGCATCGTCGCATCACCCAACCCAAACCAGTCACCGCTTCCCCTCAACGAAAACTTTGCTCAAGTCGGCAAAGAAACGCCTGATTTTTCGCTGGTAAATCAGGACGGGAAAAAGATCTCTCTGAAAGATTATCGCGGCAAAGCTCTCGCCATCACCTTCATCTACGCTCAATGCCCCCTGCCCGAATACTGCATAAAGATGTCGGCCATCTTCAGCGATCTTGCCCTACAGCTGAACGCCGACACCGAGCTCAAGGACCGCATACGCCTCTTGAGCATCTCGTTCGATCCCGCCAACGACACACCCGAAAAGCTCAGGTCCTATGGCATCGGATATCTCGGCAACGGCGCGAAACCCGATTTCACCGTCTGGCAGCTCGCCGTCGGCACCGACACCGAGGTCCGCCGCATCGCCGATTTCTTCGGCCTGCGCTACGAGATAGACCCCAACGACAAAACCCAATTCAACCACTCCCTCCGAACCGCCGTCATCGCCCCCGACGGCAAAGTAACCAAGATCTTCCCCGGCAACGACTGGACCGCCGCCGATCTGCTCCGCGAATTAAAGGCCGTGATCGAATGATCCCGAAACGCAATGCATTGCCCCATACGACTGGAGCGGCGAGCGTCCCGCTTGCCACAGCGATAGCGTTGTAATGGCGCCGACCCAACCTCGAGAGACGACGGCATGCCAAAGCATCGGCACGGGCAATGTGGTTCAGAGGCGGGCTTGCCCGCCTTTCTCCCCCGCGCCATCGAATTGCTGCCCCAGGCAGACGAGTTAATTAAAACGCTCTTTGTCGGCAAGAAAAAAGCCGCGATAATAAGTTCATGCTCCGACCGAAGCAATGGTCGTCGAGCTCTCAAAGGAAAGGGCAGCGGCATGGTCGGCATAGGGCAGGGGAATGTAAGTTTCCGAGTTTTGCTTGTAGTTAAACTTTCTGGTTGGCCGCCTGCCGATATTCCTTTCCCTCGAGTTTTGACTATGAGCCGAAGGGGCGTGTTTAATAGTACAACTCCGCGTGTCACCCAATCACGAGAATGAGCCCAGAGGAAAAGCAACTAGCCAGGATAATGTTCAAATCTAAGGTTCTGGCAGCTAATGGACAGGCCTACGAGGACCTGTTCAGTGCCGTAATGGGAATCGACAATAAGGATTTCGTACAAGTTAAGCCGCAAGGCAGGATCGGGGATCGAAAGAATGATGGCTACGATCGCAGGATCGGGAAATACTACCAGGTTTTTGCTCCGGAAGATCCCACAGCAAAGGTTCAAAATGCGGTTAAGAAGTTAAAAGAGGATTTTGACGGGCTTTATACGAATTGGAACAAGGTTACGCCCGTGACGGAGTTTTATTTCGTATTCAACGACAAATACAAGGGCTCTTTCCCGACAATTGAGGCGAATCTGGCTGTAATAAAAAGGTCCAAGAAGTTAGCAGAGTGCTCATCGTTTCTTGCCAAACATCTCGAGCAGGCTTTTCTCGATCTTAAGGATGAGCATGTCTTTTCGATTCTGGACATCCTCGATCCTAACTAGCGCGAAGGACGTGGCCCCGGTATTACGAAGCACACGCCGCAGCCCACGTCGATTTATGCGAGATGCTGCCTAAGAAACTTGATCATTCGCTGGTGTGCGAGAGCGGCGGCCTCGGGGTTGTGATCGTAGCCGGGGTCGGAGCCCTGGGGGCGGGTGAAGTTGCAAAATGAGTGCCCGGCGCCTTCGTAGTAGTACATTTCGACCGGCTTCTTGAGGCGTCGCCGCATTTCCTTTTCCAACAGCTTTGCGTCGTCAGGTTTGGCGACCTGGTCGAGTAGTCCATAATGCCCCTGAACGGGGACCTTGATCTGACCGGCGAGATTCAAAACGTCGGGAACCGGGTCGGCTTTTGGGTTGTTTACATGGTAAACGACCGGCCCGTAGAGCGAGACCATGGCCTTAACATCCCGCGAGCGCGTTGAGAACAGATAACCCAAACGGCCACCGCCGCAAAAGCCAACCATTCCGACCCGCTCCCGCTTTGTAAACGGCTGCTGTCTAAGGTAGCTAATTGCCGCGTCGAGGTCCTGCATTTGCAGCTTTATAAAAGTGTAGCTCGTAATGCGGGCCACCCACTTGTCGCGGTCTTGCAGATCCGCCGGCAACGGGTCGCGCGAGGCCCAATCGTACACCAGGCTCACGTACCCGGCTTTTGCGAGCTCCGCCGCGGTAAACTTGATATCCGGCGGAACACCGGCATTGCCATGAGCGATGAGAACCATCCGGTGGCGGCCGCTTTTTTTGGGCCGTGCGAGAAAGCCTTTTATCGTTGCGGACCCACTCTTGAACTCGACATCACCACTCGTGATATTCGGATCATTCAGTACCCGATCGACGTTCTGCTGGGCGACCGTATCTAAACCAAAAGCCGCCCCGGCGACAGCGATCGTCGCTCCCTTTACAAAAGCCCGTCTCGACAGCCGTTTTTCGTCATCGCATTCAACGCACATAGTCCTTCCTCGCGCAGATGGTAGCACTGATCCTCCAAGAGCACGAGAGGCCACCAACGCGCAGTTAAGAGCAAAGCCGTAGACCTACCCAAGAGTAGCAGACGGTTCCCGTGAGTTGCCTACACGTTCAGGTGCAGGTTAGGTTGACACAAAAAGGCCAGGGCTTCAGCCCAGATTCGGCTAAAGCCGGGAAACCAAGAGACACGATTCCACGCTCTAGAGGGCGTGGCAATTCATGGAAACCATGATGCCATGGGGCGCCGGTGTCTTCCGATCCCCGGGATCTATTGATCAGCTTTCCTGATCATTATCTCGAGCCGGCGGGCCAGGTCCTGTGAGAGCTCGGTGCTGCGAGGCATGCGGCGGAGGATGTTGATCACTTCTTCGTAGCCGCGTGTACCATAATCTATGAAGCGCGGCGGGCGGCCGGTGGGCAGGTTGGGCTCGGCAAAGCTCGACGAGCTAAAGACTTCAAACGCGCGATTGATATCGGTGGCGTCCTGCCCCGCAAGCATCTCCTGTACGCGTGCGAGCGCTTCATTACGTCCTTTGAGATACGCGGCAATATGCTTTGACTTGGCCAATGTGTCCGGACCCCACGTTCTGCCGTCCGTGAACTGCACATGATCTACCGACACGACCGGCTTTGCGGTACCCTCGCGCATATTCGGCATGGGCAGCGGTTGAACACGAGCATCGCCTGCCGCCAGTCCTTTCGAACCGAGGATCACCATCTGGTTTAGCCCATACGGCTCAACATCCACCCTAAGTACATATCCAGCTACCGTCGAGCCGCCGTCATTCCGCACCTTGAGCGGCGTCCCCGGCATTCGTCCCTTTATGCCTTCGTCGATGGCCAGATGTATCGGGCTGTCCGGCTGCTCCCGGATGTCGACATCCACGGCCGGAGGCATCGGCAACGGCACCGCCATAGTCGCCGTCATAACACGAGGCCGAGGCGGCGGCGTGTCCGTCGCCGGCTCCTGCGCAAATGCACTAGTGCCGAGCACCGCACCCCACGCGACACTGAGGATCAATAAAAGCTTCTTCATCCGACCATCTACTCCTAGAAAATTCAAAAAGCGTTTGATGGAGCGAAGTGCGCCCAGGTTGCCCGCGGTGCCGAGGCTCTAAGAATGCGCAAGCCCGCGCGT
>DATLNN010000203.1:0-3250 GCA_035536695.1 Pyrinomonadaceae bacterium
GGTTAACTCGAAATCAGGCAGTGTCCCACTGTCCCAAGATTTTTTCGCCACGAAGAGACCCTTGTGGCGAACGAGTCTTGCCATTTGGTTGTCAAAGATCGCTACACACGTTGCAACTATCGCACAACGTTGCATTCCAAGCAAGGATGTGGTGTCGGGCCATTTCATATCTTAGGGTGCGTTGCGGCTGTCCAGACATCTCCACAGAGTGGGACTAGGGTGCGGGCTTGCGTTCGGACAAATAGAAATGCCATAAAAGGCGCGCCGCGACGGATCGATAGGGTCTCCACCTCTCGGCAATTGAGATAAATTCGTTCGAGTTCGGCCGCGCCTCGCCTGAGAGCTTGTGCCATGCCGTATGCAAGGCGATATCACCTCGCGGCATCACGTCTGGCCTGAGCAGTGCCATTAGCAGGTAGATGTCGCTTGTCCACTCGCCAACGCCTTTTAGGCTGATCAATTCCGCCTTAACATCATCGTCGGGCATCGTGTGAAATCTCTCCAGATCTATCCGCTGTTCGAGGATCGCCTCCGACAAATGTCTTGCATAGCTGGTTTTCTGCCGGCTGAAGCCGACCGTCTTCAGCTCGGCATCCGTCAGCGTAAGCAGGTTTTCGGGGCTGACCTCGCCGAGCCTGAACGCAAGCTTGTCAAAACACGCCTTGGCAGACGCCAGCGACACCTGCTGTTCGAGAATGATCTGCAACAGCGTTGCGAAGCCGGTAGGCCGGTCCCAGAGCGGCGGTGGGCCGTAACGCTCGTAGACGGTCGCGAGATGCGGATCACTCTCGGCCAGCTGCCGCGATATTCGAGCTACATTATTAGTGCCGATGGTTTTGACGGGCATTGGTTCGAGGATAAGATTTGACACGACGAAACGAAAACCTTGCAGCCCATGAATACAAAAGGAGAACCGAGGTAATGGCTTCTGAACCAGCCGGCAGTGCAAAGGTACGCCGCATGGCGGGGCTGTATTACATGCTGCAGGGTGTGGGCGTCATTTCCTGGTGGATCTTGCTTTACGCGGCCCCGCAATACCGTCGTTACTTTGTACTCGAACAGAACTCAGAAACTTCGCGTCTCGCCTTTTGGCTGGCCGACCTCTTCCTTCTCGGTATCGGTTCCATCGTCGCGGGCGTTCTCTGTCTGACCGATCAACGGCTAAAAGAGATCGCCGCCTGGTTTGTAACCGGAGCCGTCAGCTATGCAACCCTTTACTCTTTTACGTTCACGATGACGACCGACAGCGGCTGGCTTGGGGTGGTATTCATGGGTCCCGCAATGATTTGGAGCGGTGTCTTTGCCGTGGGGATGACGTTTCGACAGGATATGTTCCGAAAGGCGGCTGAAGCGTCGACCGGCTGGATATTGCTCAAGACCTTTACCCAGATCGTCGTCGTTTGGTCCATCATCCTGGTTGTTTTTCCGTATCTGATAACCGTCGTCGAAGATAAGCTGGGTATCGAGCGCTTCAGCTTCGCATTTCAACGGCCAATCGCAGCCATACTGTTCGTCGCGATCAGCTCGGTCGGCGTTTTGGCGGCCTACACAATGTCGAAGATCGGCCAGGGAACACCGCTTCCGCTAGACCACGCCAAAAAGCTCGTCATCCGAGGCCCATACGCATACGTCCGCAACCCAATGGCCGTTTCAGGCGTGGGACAGGGGCTTGCGGTAGCGTTATTCTTAGGTTCGCCGCTTGTCGCCCTTTACGCATTGATGGGCTCATTAATTTGGCAGCTGATCTTCAGGCCGCTCGAAGAGGACGATCTGGCGGCCCGTTTTGGCGACGACTACTTGGGCTATTGCCGGGAAGTGAAATGCTGGGTGCCCCGGCCGTCGGCCTACCAGATGGAAGGTACGCCCGACTCGTCAAACTCGATCGACTCGCCATTGGGCAGGATGTGAACTATCCTCTCTACACCTTTCGCCCGCAGCATAGGCGCAAGCATGCCGACACGATGGCAATTGGCACGCGGCAGCTTGTGGTCTGACAGAGGCTTTGATTCGGAACACATGATCGCCGTATTCAGGTCCGAGGCGACCTCGACGATTCGGCTCAAGCCCCATTCCAGGTCCTCAGGCTTCGGCTTGTTCTTTCCGCCCGTTTCGGGAATATGCTCGTACCCAATGCCGTTCTCCCTCAGCAGTTCGGCCAGCACTAACCCATTGAACTGCGGCCATCTGCTTCGGGCGAACGCACGGACATCGCACAAGAACTCGATCCCATGCTGCCTGAGCAAGCCGAGAAAGTAGTCGAATGGATGACGGCCGTGTCCTATGGTGTGAATTACTGACCCCATTTTATTCCAATTCTTCGATCTTCGCTGCGATAAGTTTCGAGGCTATCCGCAGAGCTTTGAGTCTTCGCTCAATGAGTGTGCGCTGCGAGATTCCGATCGTGTTCTTGCCGCGAACCTTCTCGACCTTGCCGATCATCGAGGCAATAGCTCGAAATGCTTTATGCAGTTCCTCAATAGTGTAGTTTTTCTCCACGTAGTTCGATTGCTGGCGATCTCAAGACCTACTTCCCGCAATTTCTTCGAGCGCACCGGGATTCTCAAGGGCCGAGGTATCGCCCGGGTCTTCGCCGAGATATGCCGCCCGGATAACCCGCCGCATTACCTTGGCGTTGCGGGTCTTGGGCAGGGCCGAGACAAAGTGGATCTTGGACGGTGACAGGGGCTTGCCCATATCTTTTGCAACGAGAGCTGTGAGTTCCGCTTCCAGCGGAGCGCGGACAAGAGTGTTCGCGCTTCCCACCACAAAGGCAACCATCGCAGTTCCCTTCACCTCGTCCGGCACACCGATGACGGCTGCTTCGGTCACGAGCGGGTGGGCGACGAGAACCGATTCGACCTCTGCAGGACCAACACGTTTGCCCGCGATCTTTAGCGTGTCGTCGCTCCTGCCGAGAATGAACCAGTGGCCGTCCTTATCCCGCATAGCCCAGTCGCCGTGCACCCAAATATCTTTGAAGCGTCGCCAATAGGCTTCGAGATAGCGTTCCTTTTCCTTCCAAAAGCCGCGTGCCATGCCGATCCAGGGCTGTTTGATGACGAGTTCGCCGACTTGATTAGGCCCGACTGGATTTCCTTCTTCGTCGAGAATGTTGACATCCATTCCCGGACACGGGGCAGGGAATGAACAGGGCTTCTGAGGCAGCAGCGGATTGCCCATCAAAATACCGCCCGCAATCTCGGTGCCGCCGGAATAGTTGATGATAGGCAACTTGCTGTTGCCGACCTTT
>DATLNN010000204.1:0-4950 GCA_035536695.1 Pyrinomonadaceae bacterium
CGGTCAACGCGAATATTCTTGACCCACAAGGGTTGGGATGCCCAGAGGGAGGTGGCGGCGCAGTGGCTTGAGCTCGAGGCAGAATACATGTCTGGCCTGTCAGAGACCGAGCGACTCGTTCTAACTGACCTGCTCGGCCGACTTCGTATCGCATATACGGGCCGCCCGAACCCGGACGATGACTAGTGCGGAACCAACTCGTGCTATTGTTTGTCCTTCGAGTCTGTCTCCGGCAGCCTCATAGTGCTGCATTATTCCTAGTTAAGGACGGCATTCCCAACCAGCTCACGCCGTGAACATTTTGCCATCTTGGCGCAAATCGATGTACTATCGGGACGATCAGTCAAAAGGAGGGGTGCTAGGTGAAAATACTCATTGCGACAGACGGGACAAGATACGGCGAGGCAGCGGTTCAAATGCTCGCCAAATTCAATCTGGGCCCCAGCGATGAGATCAAGATCATCAGTGTCGTCGATCTGGCGCTCCCGCTGGCCATTGACATTTACGGGGGCTACCTGCCTGATACAACCGATCTAGAGAAGAATGCACGCGAGAACGCGTGGAAAATTGTCGAGGATGCCGCGAACAAGCTCCGTGGAATCAATGGCCGCGATGTACCAATCGCGATGGATGTGCTCTTTGGCTCGCCTGATGGCCAGATCGTTGAGACGGCTGAGCAGATGGGAGCCAACCTGATAGTCCTCGGCTCTCACGGATATAAGCAATGGGAACGCCTGCTGCTCGGTTCCGTCTCAGATTCGGTGGTGCATCATGCTCACTGTTCCGTTCTAGTAGTCAGAGACGAAGGTCCGCGAAACGATTAGAATGCCGGCGCATCAAACCGTAACGGTCAATTCGCGAAAATTTGACCAGACAATACGAAAAAGTTGGACCTGTGAGGTTATCGAAAGTAGCGGGCCGCTGCTTGTGCTACGTGGTGAGTTCGACGAGGACATTTCTCATCCGGGTTTGGGCGAGCTCAAGCGGGGCACCGTTTCGTATGAATACTATTGGCTTGATCGCTGGTACAACGTCTTTCGGTTTCACGAGCCGGAGGGCACCTTTCGAAACTATTATTGCAACATAAATATGCCGCCGACGTTCGAGAATAGTGTCCTCGATTATGTCGATCTTGATATCGACATTCTGGTGTGGAACCAGGGGGCTCCAGAAGTGGTCGACTATGTGGATTTTGAGACCAATGCGATAAAATACGAGTATCCGCATGACGTCCGACAACGCGTTGCCCAAACGATCGATGAACTTATCGGACGGATCGAGGCTCGGACTTTTCCGTTTGATTATGGTTTTGAAGCAATTAAGGCCTTTGATACTTCCACACGCACTCAGGAGGAATTTTGACCATGAAAACGAGTCGCCTACCGCTTTTCCTCGTACCCTTTCTCGCGGTTGTTGGGATTTCGGCGCAGGAGCGGTCATCCGCCCAGTATGACCCTCTGACCAGCATAGCCGGCGACCTCAACCGAATCTCCGCCTCGGTCCAGATGCTAAATGAAAGGTTGAAATCTTTTGTGGACAAATTTGAAAAGGTCGGCGGGATGACGTTTAGCGAAAAGCAGCAAAAACTTGTGCTGGCACTCGAGTTTCTGGTGCGTGCGGAGGAAAGGCTCGCTACTTTGCAGAAAGCGCAAATCGAGCTGGTGGAGAAGCAAGGCACTACACGAGCCCGGCTTGCGCAGGTCGAGCGCGACTCGTCACCACAGGGTATCGAGCGAAGTGTTACCTTTGAAGGAACAACACGCACGGAAGAGATTCGTGAAAGCCGGCGCAACACGCTGAATTCAGAGCGGGGGAGTCTGCAGTCGCTACTCACCCAGATCAACAGTAACCTTAACGATACGACGGACGCGGTCCGGGATGCCCAGGTACTGGTGCAGAGATTGAGGCGGCAATACCTGCCGCAGATCGAACGAGAAATATTTGATCAATGATGGTTTGGCGAGAATGCCTGATGACGGTACTCGTTGGTCTATCGCAGCAGGACGCGCAGCATATAACTACAAATTGTGAGAGGGACACCGGGCGTCAACGAGACACGCTGCCCGGCGGGCAGTTCATAGTTGTTTATTACCGCCGGGTTCTTACCTTCGTTTATAGCCCAAAAATTCCCTTCGCCGTCGGTAATCAGCGTTAGGTGCCTGCGGCTGATCTCTACATCGCCGGCGAGCGGAATATCGACTGGCTTTGATTTTGAGCCACGCCCGACAACGATCTCCTTCCGATAGATCGGCAGCACATTTTGTCGTACGCCGCCGCGCCAGATCTCCAGCGTATAGAGTTGGGGCAAGCGCGACTTGACCGCCGTCATTTCTTCGTCCTGAGGGGGAGAAAGAGGGACGGCTTGCCGGATGTTATCGGGTTGGAGTGCCGACGACGACTGAAATGGGTTAGAGCCGAGAGTTCCGGAACCGTGAGTTTCGGCGCCGGTGATCTTATTCGCAGAAGAAACCGGCTGCTGCCTCAAAGCGGCCTCTTCGGACGTCTGTTTTGGGCGAGATAGAACACCGGTCTTGTTTGCGTTCGAATCCTCCCAGCTGTGCTGGATATTTAGCTCGCCCTTTTCCAGAGTGGCGTCAATGCGCAATATCAGCGAGAATGTCTTTGTCTCCAGCTTTTTTTTACCCGCAATTTCCTTCGCACGTTCGGCCAGAATATGATACAGCCCTTGTACCAGGCCCTTGCGTTTTTGTCCCTGCCACTCGGCGTCGTCCTCCGCACTTAAGAAAATGGTGTATTCGCTGGGGATTATCGTCGTGCCCTGAGGCAGCGGGACGAGCTCGTCCTGCATAACGGTCTCGACCTTCCGGGCGATCTTTACGATAAATTCCTCTGCCTTGCTCCGTGGCTTGACCTGTGCGTAGCGAGCCGCCTCTTCTAGCACCATCTCGGAGCTCTCGCCATCGATCCAACGCCTCACCTTGTCCAGTATGCTCAAACTTCCCCCTCTCGATCCCAGCCTATTAGTTTATTCGTACCGTCTCGTAGTTCCATTAGCCAGGACCAAAGTGAGATGATCTGAAAAGTATGAACGACAAAAAAGCGAACGAGCGTATCTAAGCCATATGCTATCCCTCAGAGCTAGACATCTATTTGCGCACGTGCCTTAGTTGCTGGGGATATTCAAATACTTCCCGTTGAGCCAGCCCCGCGTTGCGTTCGCTTGTGACGGTCGAACCCGTCCCTGTTCGACGATATCAACTTGATACCAGTTATTCTGTGAATTTACAATCCGCACCTTTGAGTTCTTTGTCACCAGTCCGACCGGTTCATTATCCGTACTTGGAGCAGGCCGAAGATATATATCGGTGTTGGCAGTTGCAACGCGCGTCGTAACAAATGGATTTCGAAATTCGGGCAGTACGCCGCGCCCGCGCATGTAGGTGGCGGTTCCGTACAAAAAGGTAGTGAAGATGGCCGCGAAGAGCGCAAATGTCGCCGCGGGCCGAAGCCAGCTTCGCCTTCGCCGGGGCTTGAGGGCCTTGTCTTCTGGGATTGGCGTCGAGCCACTCACGACGCGTGGACCGGCCTCGCCAGTCGTGACATCGAGGACCGGCATTAAAGGTGCCACGGCGGCATCGCCTAGGTTTTCAAAACTAGGCTGACTGGGCGGAATCGGAGTATAGCCGCGAGCGACGTGGGGCGACGGAATAGCGCTGAGAACCGTAGTAGATCCAACGGCGGATGCTATTCGACGAATTCCACTCAGATCCTCCCAGAATTCCTCAACACTCTGCTGCCGCAGGCGGGCGTCGTCTTGAGTGGCCTTCTCAAGAACCCGCAAGAATTCCGGCGCCCACTCCTTTGAGCGGATCGTGGCTGGAAGATTAGTGATCGGAGCATTCGCGTAATCGCGTGGCGATTCACCCGTAAAGAGCGTGTACGCAGTTTTTGCAAGAGAATAAATATCAGCGGATGGTGTGAGTTTGGCGAACGCCAGCGTGCCGGTCCGTCCGGCGGACATCGGGCTATGCTCCGGCGGCGCGTAGATGTTTGTTCCTACCCGCGTGATAGGAGAATCACCGACCGAGACGCGGGCGACTCCAAAATCGGCTATCTTTACGGTTGACATGTCCTCTGTAAGAAGGAGATTCTGCGGCTTGATGTCGCGGTGGATTATTTCGCGCTGATGGGCATGGCCGAGCCCGGCGGAGACCTGCTCCAGATAATCGAGAGCCCGCTCAATCTCGAGCGTTTCCCGCTTCAACAAACTTTGCAGGTCACCGCCCGGCATGTATTCGAGAACCAGGTAGTGAAAGACGGTGCCGTTCAGGTCCCGGGCGGTGCCATGCCCGAGACGGCTGAGAATATTTGGGTGACGAACGCGATCTAGCGCCGCTGCTTCATTTTGGAAGTTCTCGACCAGCGTTCGCTCGAGTGCGTCGTCGAGGTCGTCCTGGAGAAAAACGTTCAGTGCCTTGATGACAATGTGGGCGTGCGGAGAGCTGTTGGATGCCAGAATGTCGCGGGCCGAATAGACCTCCGCATAACTGCCCTGGCCGAGCCGGTCATGAAGATCATACCGGTCGTCAAGCCGGCAGTGGTTTAGAGATAGTTCTCGCATCTAATCCCGGTTCTGTCTCGGATTTAAATACGATAACACAATGCCGATGTTCAAAAAATGAGTTGCAGCATGGCTTGACTCAAGGCAGTTAATGGCTGCCGGTGCGATCGCTCAAGCCGGAGCCGCAACGGAGCACTCTGTTTTTTCTGGAATGCGGACTCATCTCACGCTCCGCGCTTCACCCGGGCCTAAAACCTCATTAAGGAAATCATCATGTTGAAAGTTGCAACGAACCAACAAAGGGGCGCATCCTTGATGGAACTGGTGATGTTCTGGATGGGCTGCGAACCGGGTTTCGCAGCCCATTCTTCTCCGTTCTAACTAAATGCCCCCCGCGACAGCGAAACAGATGCAGTACGCCCAATTGG